>NZ_LGDB01000239.1:0-32157 GCF_001279655.1 Streptomyces sp. WM6372
GACCTGCACCCGTCCGTGCCCGCCTGCTCCCCGCGTGCCCCCACCGCCCGGGAGGCCACCGTGAAAGGCCCGCCATGCCACGTCCCTCCGCCGTACCCCCGCCCGCGCACCGCGCATCCCGTTCCCTGATCCCCGCTCCCCGGCACCACCTCCCGGCGGCCCCGCCCCGCCACGCGGTCGCCGTCGGAGCCGCCCTCCTCCTCGGGGCGCTGCTGATCGGCCTGGTGGTCGCGGTCGCCGACCGCCCCTTCTTCCAGGAGCTCGACGACGGCTGGGCCGCCTCCGTGAACGGCTCGCGCGGCGACGGCGTCACCGGATTCGCCACCGTTCTCGACCGGCTCGGCGGACCGCTCGGCACGGTCCTGCCGCTCGCCCTGATCGGCTGCCTCTGCGTCTACGGGCGCTGGCGGTCGGGGCTGTTCGCCCTCGCCGCCGGCATCGGGGCGAACGTCCTCGTGGTCCTCCCGCTCAAGCAGCTCGTCGACCGTCCCCGCCCGCCGCACCCGTGGGTCCTGGTCAATGACGGCTCGTTCCCCTCCGGCCAGGTGTTCACCGCCGTGACGCTGGTGATGGTGACCGCCGTGCTCGTGTTCCCCCCGCGGGCCCGCCGCTGGTGGTGGCTCTTCGGAGCGCTGTACGTCGTCGCCATGATGGGCAGCCGGACCTGGCTGCACGCCCAGTGGCTCAGCGACACCTTCGCCGGGGCGCTCGCCGGAGCCGGCAGCTGCATGCTGCTGTGGAGGGCGTTCGAGCCGCTTCTGAGGATCGAGGGCGAGCGGATGGCGGCCGACAGCCTGTGGCTGTGAGGGACGCGGACATCGCACATATCGAGAATCATTGACGGTCGTCCAATATTCGCCATACCCTCGTGATCGGGGCCGGCCTGCGCCCGACACGGCTCAACGCACCCCGGCCCCGGAACGACGAAGGAAGGGCCCCATGGCACACACCGAGCACCTCACCCCGCCGCCCGTGGTCGACCTCCCCGCAGGGCGGCTGCGCGGGGCCGTCGAAGACGGGCTCTCCGTCTTCCGGGCCGTCCCGTACGCCGCACCCCCGGTCGGCGAACTGCGCTGGCGGCCCGCCCGGCCGCACCCCGGCTGGAGCGGCACGCGCGACGCGAGCACCGACGGCCCCAGTGCCCCGCAGATGTACAGGGAAGGCGGCGACCCGGTCCTCGGCGGCCACGGGTCGCCCCCCTTCGACGAGGACTGCCTCACGCTCAACGTCTGGACGCCCGCGGCCGACGACGCCCGCCGCCCGGTGCTGCTGTGGATCCACGGCGGCGGCTTCGTCTCCGGATCGGGCTCGCTGCCCGGCTACGGCGGCGCGACCTTCGCGCGCGACGGCGACCTGGTGTTCGTCGGCATCAACTACCGCATCGGACCGCTCGGCTACTTCTCCCCGGACGAGGACGACGAGGCGGCAACCTGGCTCTCCGATCAGCTCGCCGCCCTGAACTGGGTGCGGGAGAACATCGCCTCCTTCGGCGGCGACCCCGACGACATCACCGTCGCCGGCCAGTCCGGCGGCGCCGTCTCCACCGCCGCCCTCGCCGGGCACCCGCTGGCCGAGGGGCTGATCCGCCGGGTGATCCTGCAGAGCCCGCCCTTCGGGCTGGACCTCCCCGACCCCGAAACCTACCGGGAGCGCACCGCCGCCTTCCGCGAGCTGGCCGGCGCCAAGACCGCGCAGGAACTGCGCGCCCTGCCCTGGCCGGCCCTCATCGGCGCGACCGGCGGCCTGTTCGCCCGTACGACGCGCTGGGGCTACTGGCCGACGCCGTTCCTGCCCGTCGTCGACGGGGTCACCCTCGGGCGCCACCCGGTCGAGGCCCTGCTGCACGGGGCCGCGGCCGGAGTCGACGTCATGATCGGCTGGACCCGCGAGGAGGCCAACTTCGGCTTCGCCCTGGACGAGGGGTACGCCGCCGCCACCAGGGAGCAGGTGACCGACCGGATCGCGGAGACCTTCGGGGCCGAGGCCGCCCCCGGGGTCTACGCCGCGTACGAGGCGGCCCGCGCGGGTGCCCGCCCCGCCGACGTCCTCATGGACCTGATCACGGACGAGCTCTTCCGCGTCCCGTCCGTCGGGCTGGCCGAGGCCCGAGCCGCCTCGGAGCACCCCGTCTGGGCCTACCAGTTCGACCTCCAGGCGGCCGCGTACGAGGGCCGGCTCGGCGCCGCGCACTGCCTCGAACTCCCCTTCGTCTTCGACAACTTCGAGCAGTGGTCGCAGGCGCCCTTGCTCGCCGGGCTCGCCCCCGGCGTACGCGACGGGCTCGCCCGCACCATGCACCGGGCGTGGATCGCGTTCGTCCGGACCGGCGACCCGAACCACCCCGGCATGCCGCAGTGGCGCCCGTACGACGCGCGGACGCGGACCACGATGCGCTTCGACTCGGCCGTCACCGCCCTCGATGACCTCGCCGGAGCCTCCCGCCGCCTGCACGAATTCCGCAGGGCCGAATGATCTAACTCGTGTAACCTGGGGAGAAAGGCGTGCCGGTCTACCCGAGGAGCACCGAGGACCATGCCCAGGGAGCCCAAGGCCAGGGAGGCGAGCAGCCCCGCGTCGCCCGTGTCGATCACCAGCGCGGATGTGGCCCGGCTGGCCGGGGTGTCACGCGCCACCGTGTCGTTCGTGCTCAACGACACCCCCGGCCACCGGGTCAGCGCGAGCACGCGCACCCGGGTGCTCGACGCGGCCCGGCAGCTGGGCTACGTACCGCACGCCGCGGCCCGGTCCCTGCGCGCCGGGCGCAGCAACCTCGTCCTGATGCCCGCTTCGATCTCCGCGATCGGCCGGCTCGTCAGCGACTGGGTCGACGACCTGCACAGCGAGCTCGACCGGCACGGCTATACGGCCGTCCTGCACGCGGGCCGCTTCGCCGACCCCCTCGACGCGGCCCGCGCCTGGGCCGAGCTGCGCCCGGCCGCCGTCGTCGCCCTCGACGGCGACCGCTTCACCGCCCAGGCCGCCGAACTGCTGAGCCGCGCCGGGGTGCGCGGCCTGCTCGCGTTCGCCGCCCGTCCGGTGGCGGGCGTCCACACCATCGGCTTCGACCACGCCGAGATCGGCGCGACCGCCGCCGAGCACCTCATCGCCAGGGGCCGCAAACGGATCGGCGTGGTCCTGCCCCGGGAACGCGGCCTCGACGCCCTCGCCCGCCCCCGCCTCGCCGGAGCCGAGTCGGTCGCCGCCCGGCACATGGCGACGGTGACCCCGGTGGAGCTCGCGTACACCCGGGAGTCCGCGACCGCCCTCGCCCGGCGCTGGCCGAGCCTGGGCCTGGACGCCGTCTTCGCGTACAACGACGAGTACGCGGCGCTGCTGCTGCACGCCCTCCGGGCCGAGGGCATCGCGGTACCGGACGAGGTCGCGATCGTCGGCTCCGACGACCTGGTCCTCTCCGCCCTCCAGCAGCCGGCCCTGACCACGGTCCGCCTGGACCTGCCCTCGCCGGCCACGGTCGCCGACGCCGTGCACGAGCTGATCGAGACGGGCACGACGCCCCCGGTCCCCGCCATAGAGGCCCTGCTCGTCCACCGCGCCACCTCCTGAGCCCGAGGGGTGTCCGCGAAGTCGTGCCGGGCGCCCTTTTGGGCGCCCCCTGGTGCTGTGACCGGAAAGGTTCACCGCCTCACCACGCCCGGTACGGCACCTCGTCCCCCAGCTACCGCTGGGTGGTGCCCCCCAGCGTTGTCGGACCGCGCAAGTACGTCCGGTACGAGCCGCGGACCTCCGCCTCGCGATGCACCGCACCGGACGGCGCGAACCGGCAAACCCTTCCGGCCACAGCACTGGAGGTGCCCCGCCCGACCGCCGCCCCCCGACGGCGGTCGCGCCCCGTTCCGGGCACCTGGGTGGACGGGCCTCCCCGGTCCGCTCCCGGTCCGCCCCCACCCCGGCGGCGCACACCGCGGCGCCGGGCTTTCGGGGGAGCTGCGCCCTATCGGGTCTCCGCGGGGGCCGATCGCCCCCGCCCGTCGTGCTCCCGGGCGAGGGCGGGGGAGAAGGCCCACCACGCCAGCAGCGCGGCCCCTGCGCCGGCCGCCGCACCCGCCACCGTGTCGCTGAGCCAGTGGGCGTGCAGCCAGGTCCGGCTCCACATCATGGCCAGCGTGAACACCGCGCCGCCGGCCCACCAGGCCCGCCGCCGGGCGGCCGGGACCAGCAGGACGCCGACCAGGACGACGAGCAGGGCCGCCCCCGCCGCATGGCCCGACGGGAACGAGCCGTGGTCGACGCGGACCATCGGGTTCGCCGGGCGCGGGCGGTCCACCAGGTGCTTGAGCCCCTGCACCACCAGCATGCTGCCCACGAGGTAGACGCCGAGCAGGAATCCCGCCGAAGCCCAGCGCCGGCGGACGAGCAGGAAGGCCAGCAGCGCGAGCGGTACGACGACGCCCAGCGGGCCGCCGAACCAGTTGAGGACGGCCGCGACGGCCGCGGGCAGCCCTTCGTGCGGGCCGCCCATCCACTCCAGCCAGCGCTCGTCCGCGCCCTGGAAGGGCGGGTTCGCGACGTCCGTGCGGACGGTCAGGGCCAGCGCCGCGGCCGAGCCGAGCAGCAGCACGGCCAGGAGCAGGGTGCCGGGGCTGCGGGGCGGCCGGTGTGCCGCCCGCGGCCCGGCCGCGGCGGCGCGCGGCGGAGTGAGTGTGTGCCGGGACATGACTGCCTTTCGACGTACGCGTGGGGGCGCGGCCGGGCCGCGCCCCCACGGTGGGACTGGTCTGCGAAGCGGTGTCCGGGTCGGGTCAGGCCCCCGCGCCCAGGTGGCGGGCCAGGAACGCCACGCTCTGCGCGACGATCGCGGGGATGTCGGCGGAGCCGAGGAAGATGTGGTCGGCGTCCGCCACGGGCTGCAGCGTCACCTCGCCGCCCGCGCCGGTCAGCGCCTCGGCGAGGATCTCGCTCTGGCTGTACGGGACGAGCCCGTCCGCGGTCCCGTGCACCAGCAGGAACGGCGGCGGGTTCGAGCCGGGAACGGCGTACGTGACCGGGCTCGCGGCCCGGGCCGGCTCCGCCTGCTCGGCCGCGGGAACGCCCAGCAGGGCGTCGTACGGGTTGGGGAACTCGGCGCCGGTCGGCATCGGCAGCGGGTGTGCGGCCAGGGCGACCAGGTCGTGGACCCCGTACCAGTCGACGACGGCCAGGACGCCGGTGTCGCCGGAGCCGACGCCGTGGGAGCCCTCCAGCGTCCCCAGGGTCTCGGCGTCCGTGCTGCCGGGGCGGACGAGGCCGGCGAGCGCGGCGAGGTGGCCGCCCGCCGACTCGCCCCAGACGCCGATCCGGTCCGGGTCGATGCCGAGCGTGGGGGCGAACTGCCGCACGTAGCGGATCGCGGCCTTGACGTCGTGAAGCTGGGCCGGGAAGGGGGCTTCGAGGCTGTGCCGGTAGTCGATGGAGACGAGCGCGAGCCCGGTGCCCAGGACCGCACCGTGCAGCAGGGCGGCGGGCACGGTCGGCGGCGGGTAGCGGCGGTCGCCGTCCAGCCAGCCGCCGCCGTGGATCCAGACGACCGCCGGGAAGGGGCCCTCGCCCGCCGGGAGCTGTACGTCGAGCAGGCGGGGGCGGTAGCCGGGGGTGGTCGCGTACGTGATCCCGTCGAAGCGGCGTACGCCGTCCGCGCCGGTCACGGGTGCGACGGGCCGCTGGTACGGCGGGGGCGGCCAGGTCATGTCGGCGATGTCGAACTCGGCCGGGGGGGATTGCGTCATTGAGGCTCTTCCCAATTCGGTGTGCGGCCTCGGCGGCCGGCGGGTCCGGTGCGGGCGGTCCGGGCTTCGTAACGTTTTGTCCGAAATGCTTGCGCGGGCACCGGGGGAGGCTTAGCGTGTTACACGTGTAATCACAACTCTAGCGACGCGTTTCCGCTGACCACAAGCCCACGGGGCATCTGAGTTCCCAGGTAGTTACACGAGACACTCGCAGCGGGCATCGCCTTCCCCCTCCGGGAGCACGTCATGCTCACCACCGCCAACCTCCCCGTCGAAGCGGGCGCCGCAGGCGCCACCGCAGTCGTCGCCGCAGGCGCCGCGGCCGCTGGCGCCCCGGCTTCGCCCCGCGTCCGCAGCCGAGGCTTCGCCCGCTGGGTGGCGGAGCCCACCCCGGCCGCCGTCCCGCTGCTGCGGACCCGCGTCCGGGCCGTCCTGGAAGGCTGGCCGGTCCCCGCCGAGGCGGCGGACGTCCTGTTGCTGGCCGTGAGCGAGCTCGCCGGCAACGTCGTCCAGCACGCCGCCGCCGGCGGCCGGATGCGGGTCGGGCTGTCCTTCGACGGGGGCCGGCTGTGGCTGGAGGTCGCCGATCGGGGGGTCCGGCAGCCCCGTCCGCCCCACCCCGCCGACGAGGTCGACCCGGACGCCGAGAGTGGCCGCGGGCTGCTGATCGTCCAGTTGCTCGCGGCCGAGGCGGGCGGCGAACTCTCCGTCGTGGCAAGCGAGTCCGGAACGTCCGTGCGGGTCTTCCTGCCGGTCGCCTGAACCTGCCCGCGGGGGTTCCGGGGTCGGCCCGGAGGCTCGCGGGGGCGGTTCTGGGGCGTCACGAGGGCGGCCCGGGGGCCTCGCGAGGGCGGCCCGGCGTCCGCCGAAATATCGAGCAATGTTGACGGACGCAAAATTATCGAGATAACTTCCATGCATCTCCCCCGCTGCTCCCTGATTGAGGTGCCGCCCCATGGAGCTCTCCCCTTCCGCCCACGCCGACTCTTTCTGCAGAGACCGGCTGCCGGCCTTCCCCCTCTGGCCCGAACTCCACTTCGACCTCCCCGAACTGGACTACCCGGACCGCCTCAACTGCGCCGCACGCCTGCTCGACGAAGCCGTCGAGCGCTGGGGCCCCGACCGCCCGTGTCTCCTCACCCCGACCGAGCGCTGGACGTACGGCGAGCTCCAGCAGCGCGCCAACCAGGTCGCGCAGGTGCTCACCGAGGACTTCGGCCTCGTACCCGGCAACCGCGTCCTGCTGCGCGCCCCCAACAACCCCTGGCTCGTGGCCGCCTGGTTCGGCGTCCTCAAGGCGGGCGGCGTCGCCGTCACGACCATGCCGCTGCTGCGCGCCGCCGAACTCGCCGAGCTCTGCGAGATCAGCCGCCCCACCGTCGCCCTCTGCGACCACCGCTACGTCGACGAGCTCGCCACCGCCGCCGCCCAAGTCCCCGCCGGCCTGCCGGTTCTCGCGTACGGCGGCCCCGGCGTCATGGACCTGACCGCGCGCTGCGCGGCCAAGAGCGGGGTGTTCGCCACCGTTCCCACCGCCGCGGACGACGTGGCGCTGATCGCCTTCACCTCCGGTACGACCGGGCGGCCCAAGGCGACCCTGCACTTCCACCGCGACGTCCTCGCCAACGCCGACACGTTCTCGCGGCACGTGCTGGGGCCCCGCCCCGACGACGTCTTCACGGGTACGCCGCCGCTCGCCTTCACCTTCGGGCTCGGCGGGCTCGTGGTCTTCCCGCTGCACGTCGGGGCCGCGACCCTGCTGATCGAGCAGGCGACCCCGGAGCAGCTGGCCGACCTGGTCGCCGCGCACGGCGTGACCGTCCTGTTCACCGCGCCCACCGCCTACCGCGCGATCATGGCGGCCGGTGCGGTGGGCCGACTGGCCGGGCTGCGCCGCTGCGTGTCCGCCGGAGAGGCGCTGCCCGCCGCCGTGTGGGAGGAGTTCCACGCCGCCACCGGGCTGCGCATCATCGACGGCATCGGCGCCACCGAGATGCTGCACGTCTTCATCTCCGCGGCCGACGAGGACATCCGGCCCGGCGCCACCGGCCGGCCCGTGCCCGGGTACCGCGCCGCCGTGGTGGACCAGTACGGCGAGCCCGTCCCCGACGGGCAGCCCGGCCTGCTGGCGGTCACCGGCCCCACCGGCTGCCGCTACCTCGCCGATCCGCGCCAGACGGCGTACGTCAGGAACGGCTGGAACATCACCGGCGACACCTACGTCCGCGACGCGGACGGCTACTACTGGTACGTCGCCCGCAGCGACGACATGATCGTCTCCTCGGGCTACAACATCGCGGGCCCGGAGGTGGAGAAGGCCCTCGCCGCCCATCCGTACGTCGAGGAGTGCGGGGTCGTCGGCGCCCCCGACGAGCGGCGCGGCATGCTCGTCAAGGCGTACGTCGTGCTCGGCGCCGGGGTCCCGGCGGACGAGGCGACGGCCCGCGAGCTCCAGGCCCACGTCAAGGGCGCCATCGCCCCCTACAAGTACCCCCGTGCCGTGGAGTTCGTCCCGCGGCTCCCGCGCACCGGCAACGGGAAGCTCCAGCGCGGCGAACTGCGCGAGTGGGCCCGGGCCTCCGCTCCGGCACCGGGCCGGCCGGTACCAGTTCAGCCGGTACCAGTTCAGCCGGTCCCGGCGCGGCCGCAACCCGTCGAAGCGCCCGCCGGAGCATCCGTCGAAGCCCCCGCCGAGGCCGACACCGGCTGCGCCGCCGGCTGCCCCGAGGCCCTCGTCCCGCACCTCCCCAGCGTGGTCATCGAGCGCCGCGTCGAATGGCCCGACACGGACGCCGCCGGCCACTACCACCACTCCACCGTCGTGCGGTGGGTCGAAGCGGCCGAGGCCGTACTGCTGCGCCGCCTGGGCCTGGCGCACCTCTTCGGCAGCACCCCGCGCGTCCACTTCGAGGCGGACTACCGCGCCCGCCTCTGGTTCGGCGAGGCCGTGCGGATCGAGCTGAGCGTCGCCAAGGTCGGCTCCAGCTCCCTGACGTACGTGTTCGCGGTCCACGGCGAGGAGGGCGCCGAAGCCGCCACCGGGCGGATGGTCATCGCCCACTCCGCCGCCCGTGCGACCGGGACCACCCCCTGGCCCGCCGACGTACGCGAGGTGCTGACGAAATCGGGCCCGCAGGCGCCCGAGCTCCTCACCCTCCCCACGAGAGATGTCGAACATTGTTGACGGTCGCTAAATTTGCGCCATATGTTGTTCCGGAACCACGAGGAGGTACGCCGTGCGCGTAGCAGTCATCGGAGGAGGGCCCGGCGGGCTGTACTTCGCAGCCCTGGCCAAGCAGCTCTCCCCCCACTGGGACGTCACCGTCTGGGAACGGGGCGCCCCCGACGACACGTTCGGCTTCGGGGTCGTCTTCTCCGACGAGACCCTCGACGGCATCGCGCAGGCCGATCCCGAGATCTACGCGGCCATGTCGGCGGAGTTCGCCCGCTGGAGCGACATCGACGTCACCTACCGGAGCCGGACCCTCACCTCCGGCGGCCACGGCTTCGCCGCCCTCGGACGCCGGCAGCTGCTGCGGATCCTCCAGGAGCGCTGCGCCGCGCTCGCCGTGGACGTCCGCTACCGCACCCAGTCCCCGCCGGCCTCCGAGCTGGCGGCCTCGTACGACCTGGTCGTCGCCTGCGACGGCGTACGCTCCGCCACCCGCGCCGCCTACGCGGACACCTTCGGGCCCGACCTGGACGAACGCTCCGGCCGCTACATGTGGCTCGGCACGGACAAGGTCTTCGAAGCCTTCACCTTCCTCGTCGAGGAGCGGGACTTCGGCACCCTCCAGGTGCACGCCTACCCCTACGACGACACCCGCTCCACCTTCATCGTGGAGATGGACGAGGCCGCCTGGCGGCGCGCGGGCTTCGCGGAGTTCGCGGACCGCGACCACCCGCCCGGCACCAGCGACCTCGACAGCATCGGCCGCTGCGAGGAGCTGCTCGCCGAGCACCTCGATGGGCACCGGCTCCTCCCCAACAACTCCAAGTGGCTGCGCTTCACCACCGTGCGCAACCGCACCTGGCGCCACGAGAACGTGGTCCTGCTCGGGGACGCCGCCCACACAGCCCACTTCTCCATCGGCTCCGGCACCAAGCTGGCCATGGAGGACGCCCTCGCCCTGGCCGCCTGCCTGCACGAGCACCCGGACGTGCCGGGCGCGCTCGCCGCGTACGAGGACGAGCGCCGCCCGGTGGTGGAATCCACCCAGCGCGCCGCCCAGGCCAGCCTCGAATGGTTCGAGAACATCGGCCGCTACACGGCCCAGGAGCCGCCCCAGTTCGCCTTCAACCTGCTGACCCGCAGCCGCCGTGTCACCTACGACAACCTGCGGGTGCGCGACGAGGAGTTCACCACCGCCGTCAACTCCTCCACGCCCGTGCCGCCGATGTTCACCCCCTTCCCCCTCGGCGGACTGCTCCTGCGCAACCGGGTCGTGGTGCCGCCCACCGCCCTCGGCACGGCGAAGGGCGGCGTCCCGGGCGACTTCGACCTCGTCCACCTGAGCACCCAGGCCCTCGGCGGCTCCGGGCTGGTCCTCGCCGGGATGACCGCCGTCAGCGCCGAAGGCCGGAGCACCCCCGGCTGCCCCGGTCTGTACACCGACGAACAGGAGGCCGCCTGGCGGCGGATCACCGACTTCGTCCACGGCCAGTCCGACACCTGCCTCGGCGTCCAGCTCACCCATGCCGGCCGCCGCGCCGCCGCCGGCGACGCCCCGCCGATCGCCGCCTCGGCCGTCGCCTGGGACGAGCGGAGCCCCGTTCCGCGGGAGGCCACCGCGGCCGATATGGACCTCGTCGTACGGGACTTCGTCCGCGCCGCCCGGCGCGCCGACCGGGCCGGCTTCGACGTACTGGAACTCCAGTACGGGCACGGGCAGCTGCTCTCCGGGTTCCTGTCGCCGCTGACCAACCTGCGCACCGACGCGTACGGCGGCACCCTCGCCGGGCGGCTGCGCTTCCCGCTCGAAGTGCTGCGCGCGGTACGGGAGGTGTGGCCCGCCGGCAAGGCGCTGCTCGTGCGGATATCCGCCGCAGACTGGGCCGAGGGGGGCATCAGCGAGGCCGACGCCGTGGCCGTCGCCCGGGCCCTCGCCGAGGCGGGGGCCGACGGGATCGACGTCTCCACCGGCGAGGTCGTCGCCCACGAACGGCCCCGCTACGGCCGCAGCTACCAGACCCCGTACGCCGACCTGATCCGCAACGCCACCGGGGTGCCCACCATCGCCGTCGGCGCGATCTCCACGTACGACGACGTGAACTCGATCGTCCTGGCCGGCCGGGCCGACCTCTGCGGGGTGGGCCGCGCCCAGCTCCACGACCCGCTCTGGACCCTGCACGCGGCGGCCGCCCAGGGCTACCGCGGGCCGGCCGCGCCCTGGGCGCCCGGCTGGCAGGCGGGCAGCGGCAGACCGCCCGCCGCCCGGACCGACCGGGTCCCGCCGCGCCTGGAACTGCTGCGGCAGCCCGCCGCGCCGGTGCACCAGCGCTGGCTCCCCCGCCTCGCCGCCACCGCGCCGGCCAACTGAGGAGACCCGATGGACACCCTGCCCCCGAACGAGCCGCCCCCGAACGAGCCGCCGCCGAACGGCCCGTCACCGAGCCGCCCGTCCCCGAGCCACCCGCCCCTGCCCCTGAGCCACCTGCCCCGCTTCACGGCGGCGGCCGTCCAGGCCTCGCCCGTCTACCTCGACCCCGCCGCCACCGTCGACAAGGCCGTCGCGCTCATCGCGGAGGCTGCCGCCAACGGCGCCGAACTCGTCGTCTTCCCGGAGGTGTTCGTCCCCGGATACCCCTACTGGAACTGGACGATGAACCCCGTCCAGGGCTCGCCCTGGTTCGAGCGCCTCCAGCGCGCCTCGGTCGACGTCCCCGGCCCGTACGTCGACGCCCTGCGCGCGGCGGCCCGCCAGTATGGGGTCGTCCTCGTCATCGGCGTCAACGAGCGCGCCGCGCACAGCCTCGGCGTCCTCTACAACACGCTGCTCACCATCGGATCCGACGGCCGGCTCCTCGGCGTGCACCGCAAACTGGTGCCCACCTGGGCCGAGAAGCTCACCTGGACCGGCGGCGACGGCAGCTCGCTGCGCGTCCACCCCACCTCCGCCGGCCCGCTCGGCGCCCTCGCCTGCGGCGAGAACACCAACACGCTGGCCCGGTTCACCCTCCTCGCGCAGGGCGAACTCGTCCACGCCTCCTGCTACATCGCCCTGCCCGTGGCCCCGGCCGACTACGACATGGCCGACGCCATCGCCGTCCGCACCGCCGCCCACAGCTTCGAGGGCAAGGTCTTCTCCGTCGTCGCCTGTTCCACCATCTCCCCGGAGATCGTGGACCTGCTCGCCGGGGACGACGAGGAGCTGCGCGCCCTCTTCCAGCGGCCCCGCAGCGCCCTCTCGGGGATCTTCGGCCCCGACGGCCGCCCGGTCACCGAACCGCTCGTCGACGACGAGGGCATCGTCTACGGCGAGATCGACCTCGGCCGGTGCATCCAGCCCAAGCAGATGCACGACATCACCGGCCACTACAACCGCTTCGACATCTTCCGCCTCGAAGTCGACAACCGCCCGCGCCTGCCGGTGACCTTCACCGCGCCGCCCGCTGGCCCCCGGACCACCACGCCTGAGGAGGACGTATGACCATCGAGCAGGACGACACCATGCTCGGCCGCGCCCGGGTCTCCGACACCCCCGAGCTCACCGCGTACTACGGCGAGCTCGAAGCCCTGGACGCCGGCGCCCTGTGGACCGTCGCCAACGACATCGAACCCTGGTACCCGCAGCCCAAGTCCGTTCCCGTGCTGTGGCGTTACGAGGAGCTGCGGCCCCTGGTCCACAAGGCCCTCGGCCTGGTCAAGGCCGACGACGCGGGCCGCCGCGTCGTGATGCTCGTCAACCCCGGCCGCAAGGACGTCAGCGCCGCCGCAGGCCTCCTCTACACCGGGCTCCAGATCATGGGCCCCGGCGAGGCCATGACCGCCCACCGCCACCAGGCCGCCGCCCTGCGCTTCGTACACGAGGGCACCGGCGCCTGGACCATCGTCGACGGCCAGAAGCTGAAGGTCGGCCCGCGCGACTTCGCGATCACCCCCAACGGCACCTGGCACGAGCACGGCAACGACGGCGAGGACGGGCCGGTCATCTGGCAGGACGGCCTCGACATCCCGCTCGTCAACGCCCTGGACGCCGGGTTCTACGAGGTTCACCCCGACCTCCACCAGACGCCCGGGAAGGTGGTCAACTCCTCCGTGGTCCAGTACGCCGCGAACCTGCTCCCGTACGGCTCGGAGCGCTGGAGCCGGCCCTACTCGCCGCTGCTGGCCTACCCCTGGGAGCCGACGTACGAGGCCCTGCTCGGCCTCGCCAGGGCGAGCGAGGGCTCCCCGTACGACGGGGTCATCGCCGAGTACACGAACCCGGTCACGGGCGGCCCGGTGATGCCCACCATGGGCGCCCACATGCAGCTGCTGCGCCCCGGGCAGGCCACCCGCGCCCACCGGCACACCGGCTCGGTGATCTACACGGCCGCCAAGGGGCACGGGGTCTCGGTCATCGCCGGACGGCGCTTCGAATGGCGTCAGGGCGACATCTTCTGCGTGCCGTCCTGGGCCTGGCACGAACACCACAACCTGGACGCCTCCGAGGACGCCTGCCTCTTCTCCTTCAACGACTTCCCGGTCATGCGCTCGCTCGGCTTCCACCGCGAAGAGGCGTACCCGGACAACGACGGCCACCAGCCGATGCCCGCCGCCGCGCCGGACGCCGCCGCCCCGACCGCCACCGCCTGACCCCGAGGAGCCCCACCATGCGTCTGCTCACCTTCACCACCGGCGCCACCACCGGAGCCACCACCGGCGAGGGCGCCGCGCGCCTCGGCGCCGAGGCCGACGGCCTCGTCCTCGACCTCGCGGTCCTGGCCGACCACGCCGGCGTGGACCTCCCGCGCGACCTGCTCTCCTTCGTCCAGGCGGGCCCCGCCGCCCGGGAGGCCGCGACCCGCCTCCTCGACGCCTACGCCTCCGCGGACGCCTCAGCCCGCCCGGCCGGGGCCGTGCACCGGCTCGAAGAGGTCACCCTGGCCGCCCCGCTGCGCCCCGGCAAGATCATCGGCGTCGGCCTCAATTACGTCGAGCACGTCGAGGAGTCCAGCCGCAGCCTGGACACCGACAAGGAACTCCCGCCCCGTCCCGTCCTGTTCAGCAAGCCCGCCACCGCCGTCACCGGCCCCGGCGCGCCGATCCTGCACAACGGCGACCTCACCCAGCAGCTCGACTGGGAGTGCGAACTGGCCGTCGTCATCGGCCGCACCGCGTTCCGGGTGAGCGAGGAGGACGCGTACGAGCACGTCTTCGGCTTCAGCATCGTCAACGACATCAGCGCCCGCGACCAGCGCCGCTCCGGCCAGTGGTTCTTCTCCAAGGGACAGGACTCGTACGCGCCCTTCGGCCCGGTGGTGGTCACGGCGGACGAGATCCCCGACCCGATGGCCCTCGACCTCTCGCTGCGTGTCAACGGCGTCACCAAGCAGAAGTCGAACACCCGGCACATGCTGTTCCCGATCGCCCGCCTCATCGCCGACATCAGCTCCGGCGTGACCCTGGAGCCGGGCGACGTCATCGCGACGGGATCGCCGTCCGGGGTCGGCGCCGGCATGGTGCCGCCGGAGTTCCTGGTTCCGGGTGACACGGTCGAGGCGACCGTCGAGCGCATCGGCACCCTGGCCAACCCCGTCGTCGACGCCCGCTGAGCCCCGTTCGACCTGTACTACCCATACGCCCCGTACTTCCCGTACACCCCGCACGCCCCGAGGAGCACCCGTGCCGCCGCCCCGCACCTACCGCATCGGCCAGATCGTGCCGAGCTCGAACGTGACCATGGAGACCGAGGTCCCGGCCATCCTGCGCGCCCGCCAGGAGGTCCTGCCCGACGAGAGGTTCACCTTCCACTCCAGCCGGATGCGCATGACCCATGTGACCCCGGAACAGCTCAAGGCGATGGACGCCGACTCCGACCGCTGCGCGGTGGAGCTGTCCGACGCCCGGGTCGACGTGCTCGGCTACGCCTGCCTGGTCGCGATCATGAGCATGGGCCTGGGCTACCACCGCACCTCGGAGCAGCGCCTGCACACCCGTACGGTCGAGAACGGCGCCCCCGCACCCGTCGTCACCAGCGCGGGGGCCCTCGTCCACGGACTGCACACCATGGGCGCCCGCAAGATCGCCCTGCTCGCCCCGTACATGCGCCCGCTCACGCGGACCGTCGTGGACTACCTCACCCACGAGGGCATCGAGGTCCTCGACTACGAGGCCCTCGAAATCCCCGACAACCTGGACGTGGCCGCCCACGACCCGGCCAAGCTGCCCGGGCTCGCCCGCGCGCTGGAGTACGCGGACGCCGACGCGGTCGTGCTCTCCGCCTGCGTGCAGATGCCCTCGCTGGGCGCCATCGAGGAGGCCGAACAGCTGCTGGGCAAGCCGGTGGTGTCGGCGGCCGTCTGCACGGCCCACCAGATGCTGCGCGCCCTCGACCTGCCGGCGGTGGCCCCGGGGGCGGGTCATCTGCTCTCCGGCGCGTACGCGCGGACGCCGCTTCCGCAGTAGGGGCACGGGCCGCGGGGGGCGGCTGGATATGATCGCGACCGCGCACAACGGAAGGCGATCATGTCGGACAGCCCCCTCAGGCCCAGCTCGTTGATCAACACGGTCTACGGAGCGTTCCTGCGCCGCCTCGGCGGCTGGATCTCCATCGCGGACCTGATCACGCTGATGGGCGAGCTGGACGTCGACGGCCCGGCGGTGCGGTCGGCGATCTCGCGGCTCAAGAAGCGCGGCGTACTGGAACCGGAGCGCCGGGGTGCCACCGGGTACCGGCTCAGTCCGGCGGTGCACCCCGTCTTCGACGAGGGCGACCGCCGCATCTTCGCCAGCCTCGAACCCGCCGACCTGGCCGACGGCTGGGCCATGGCGGTGTTCTCCGTGCCGGAGTCCGAGCGCTCCCACCGCTACCAGCTGCGCACCCGGCTGACCTGGCTCGGCTTCGGCAACATCGCGCCGGGTGTGTGG
The DNA here is from genome assembly GCF_001279655.1 of Streptomyces sp. WM6372. Taxonomy (NCBI): domain Bacteria; kingdom Bacillati; phylum Actinomycetota; class Actinomycetes; order Kitasatosporales; family Streptomycetaceae; genus Streptomyces; species Streptomyces sp. WM6372. The sequence continues at coordinate 15,796 of NZ_LGDB01000239.1, forward strand.
CTGGCCCCCGGGCGGCTGCTCGACGACGCCCGGGTGATGCTCGTACGGCTGGGCCTCAGCGAGTACGTGCACCTGTTCGCCGCCGACTACGCCGCCTTCAGCGACCTGGCGCAGACGGTGAGCGACTGGTGGGACTTCCCGGCGATCCAGACCCAGTACGCGGCCTTCACCGACACGTACGCCCCCGTCGCCGCGCGCCTCGCCGCCGAGGGCGAGCCCGACCCGGCCGAGGCCTTCCGCCACTACGTGCCGCTGCTCACGCAGTGGCGCCGCCTCCCGTACCTCGACCCGGGCCTGCCGACCGAACTCCTGCCGGCCGACTGGAACGCGGTGGCGGCCCGCCAGCTCTTCCAGCAGCTCCACGCGGTCCTGCTGGAGCCGAGCCTGCGCCACGTCCGCGCGATCACGGGCCTGGAGGACACGGCCTGAGCGGTCGGCGTCCCGGCCCCGCAATGACCGGTACAAGAGGCCACTTGGACGGGGAAAACGCAACTTCGACAGGGGCCGCTGAGGCGGTTACCTTCACCTGGTCTTCGGCGATCGCCCACGGTCGCACAGGAGTTCCTCCGGACCGAGCCACCCGCGGGTCCGCACCAGACACCCCCGACCAGGGAGAGACGCATGCCCCGTCTTGCGCTGTACACGTTCGGCGTCCTGAAGTCACCTCTCGCCGATCCCGCACCTCTCACGCGCGAGTTCTACGAGATCGGTGAGGCCGTCTACCGGAAGATCAGTCAGTACCCCGGGTACCTGGCGCGTGCTGAAGCGGCAGGCGGTGACCGGGGCATGCTCTTCGAGGCGGACTGGGGCGCATGGGGAGAGTTCGCCGTACCGACCTGGTACGGCAAGGGCCGCACGGTGGAAACCACCGCCCTGGCCACGACCCTCTCACTCTGGACCGACCTGCGCCCCGCCTTCGACGCCGTCTACACCGGTCTGCACCGCGAGGCGCTGAACAGGCGCTACGACTGGTTCGAGAGGACAGGACACCCGAATTACGTCTTCTGGTGGGTCTCCGACGACGTGATACCCACCTGGCAGGACGGGGTTTCGCGGCTGGAACACCTCCACGACCACGGCACCGCGCCGCACGCCTTCACCTACCACCATCCGTTCGACCCGGAGGGGACCGCGACCAGGATCGAAGGCATCGGGCCGAAGGGCGACCGGGTCCGCTGACAAGGAAGCCCGAACGACCGGGTTCACCGTACCGAGCCGCGGCCTAAGGCAGCGGCGCGATGGTGTACTTCGGGTTGGGCGTCCAGTCCGGCGTCAGGCTGGGCCGCGGCGGGGCCGGCGGGGGGTGCGGGCCGCGGTTCGGGTTCTGCGGGATCTCCGGGGTGCGCGGCGGGGACGAGGACGTGATCGGCCGGGCACCGGGGGTGGCCGTCGGGTCGGGGGTCTCGGCCGGCTCCGAGGAGGCGACGGCGGGCGCGGGCGTCGGCGACGCGGCCGTCGGAGCGGCCGCCGGCGTCCCGCTCGTGCCCGGCGCCGGGGAACCGGACTTCTGCGGTGCGGGGGACGCGGCGCCGGTGCAGCCGGCGAGCAGCAGGGCGCCCACCAGCGCGGCGGTCACGGATATCGGCACTCTGCCGTGAGGGCTGACGCCCACGGACACCTCCTGGAACACGATTTCGGCCAACGCAACGCGCGGCGATCGTAGCCCAGCCCCGTGCGGACGACTGCCCGGCACGCTGCCCCGCACCCGCCGCCACCGCGTCAGGGGGCGCCCGTACCGGCCCGCGCGAGCGCGACGACACCCCCGCAGATCAGCGCCACGCCCAGCAGTTGGGGCAGCACCCACCAGCCCGACCGCAGGTGCTCCTCGTACAGGACCACGCCCAGTGCGACGCTGACGCTCGCGTCGCCGAGCGTCAGCGCGGGCTGCGAGGCGACCAGCGGCCCGCCCTGCATGGCGTGTTCGAGCAGCAGCAGGGCGCAGATGCCGGTCGCTCCGAAGGCGTACGTCTGCCACGCGGTCAGGAACCCGACGATGCCGTGCTCGGTCAGCACGTACACGGAGTGCTTCATCAGGGCGGCCGTGATCGCGTAGCAGACGGCGGTGGCCGCCCCGAGGCAGCCCGCCCGGGCGCGCCCCGGCGGCCGGCGCAGCCCGGCCACCGCCAGGGCGGCGACGAGGACCGCGCAGGCCGCGAGGGCCGGGACCCACCGGTCGACCGGCACGTGCGTCCGGTTCCCGGTGGGGGAGGCGGCGGCCAGCGCCACCCCGAGTCCGGCCACCACCCCCGCCACGGCCAGCCACAGGGCCCCCGGCAGCCGCCGCCGCGCCACCAGTGAGGCGATCAGCAGCGCGAGCGGCAGTTCCAGTACGAACAGCGGCTGTACGAGGACGAGCGCACCGGTGGCCAGCGCCGCGGCCTGTCCCACCCCGGCGGCGATCACGGCCAGGATCCCGGCGACCCACACGGGCCGTCGCAGCAGGTCGAGGACCAGCCCGAACCGGAAGCCCTTGCTCTGCGGAACGGTGAGCGCGGCCCGCCGCTGGAGCACGGTGGCCAGCGCATTGCTGAGCGCCGCGAACAGCGCGAAGAGGACCGGCAGTACGACGCCCATCCGCCGATCCTCGGGGCGCCCGCGGCGGCCCCGGTCCGCCGACACGCACCGACGGGCGGATTCACCCTGTCCGGTCCCCCGCCCCGGCGGGATCAGTCAAGGGCGGCGGCGGCCCGGTCCAGGGCGAGGGCCGCCAGGGCCTCCGGGGCGCCGGCCTGGCCCCGGATGCCGGGGAAGGCGTTGACGTCCACGATGAGCGGGGTGCCGTCGCCGGTGTCGATGAGGTCCACCCCGTAGACGTCGAGCGAGAACACCTCGCCGGTGCGGCGGACCACGTCCGCCCAGCCGGGCGGCAGTTCGGCCAGGGGGAGCGGCCGGGTCGGACCCCGGCCCTGCGGTGCCAGCTCGGAGCGGCGCAGGGCAGCGAAGACCCGGTCCCCGATCGCCCACAGCTTGTGGTCCCAGCCGCTGTTGGGCGCGAACTCCTGCACCACGACGGGCTCCTGCGGCCAGGCGTCCGCGAGTTCCCGCAGCCGGGCCCCGTCGTCGACCCGGGCGACCAGGTCGTGCCGGCGGCTGTGCCGGCTCTTGACCACCAGGGGCGAGCCGCCGAGCGGTGCGCCGGCCGCCCAGGCCGCGAGGGAGCCGTAGGTACGGGTGGCCGCGAACGGCAGACCGCCGCGCAGGGCCGACTCCGCCATCAGCGTGCGGTCCTGGCAGAGTGCGGTGGCCGCGGCCGAGTTCAGCACCGGGGCCCCGCGCCGCTCCAGCTCCCGCGCGAGGTCCAGCTCCCGCGGCGTGCGCGCCTTCAGCAGGTATACGTCGGCCAGGTCCGCGGGGGCTGCGCCTCCCGCACCCGGATCCAGCGACTCCACCCGGTGCCCGGCGGCTTCGAGCAGCGCCGTCGCGGCGGCCAGCAGCGGATGCCCGGGCTCCGGCGTGATCAGGCAGATCCTCACAGGGCGGCCTCGCCGGCCCGGGCGGCCGCCGGCGTCGCGGACGCCTGCGCCGGGATCGACAGGGGCAGTCCGCGGGCCGGCGCGGGACGGGCCGCGGCCGATGCCGCCGGGCTGCCCGTCCGCGCCAGCCCCAGCACGGCCCGGCCCACCCGGGCCGCCGCGTCAGGGACCTGACGGAAGCTCGGGAAGTCGTTCACGTCCACCACCACCGGCCCGTCCGGACCCAGCAGCACGTCCACCCCGTACAGGTCGAGCCCGTACACCGCCCCCACCTGCGCGGCGATCGCCGCCACCTCGGCCGACAGCGGCACGCGCCGCTCCCGCACCGCCGGATCCGGGTGCAGGGGCGAGCAGCGCTCGGTGGCGAAGAGCTCCCCGCCGACCGCGTACACCTTGATGTCGGTGCCCGAGTTGGCCACGTACGGCTGGGCGATGAGCATGTGCTCGCCCGCCAGCTCCGGCAGCAGCGCTTCGAGCTCCCCGGGCGCGGACACCAGGTGCACGGCCCGACCGGAGCTGCCGTCCGCGGGCTTGACGACGAGCGGGTACTCCGCGGCGGGCATCTCCCGCAGCAGTTCCGGCCGCGCCACGGCGTACGTCGGCGGCATCGGGAGCCCCCCGCTCCGGCCAATGGCGGCGGCCAGCGCCTTGTCCCGTACGCCCCGGATCGAGCGGGCGTCGTTGACGGTGGTCATGCCGGCCGCGGCGGCGGCTTCGAGCAGGGTCAGCCCGGGACCGCCGGAGACCGTCTTGAGCACCCAGGCGTCGTGCGTGCCCGAGGCCACGACCTCGCCCATGCGCAGCAGCGAGCCGCCCGGCCGCACCACGTCCACCTGGTGCCCCCATGCGGTCAGCTGCCGGATCACCTCGTTCGGCATGCCGTCGTGGCGGTAGTGCTCCTCCACCAGGAAGCAGAGCCTCATCGACCTTCCCCATATTCCCCGGACGTCCGCCGATCCCGTCCGGCGAGTTGTGACGTCACAGGATGTCATGGAGCGCAATGTGATGATCGGTCCGGTTGGGGAAGGGTTCGCCGAGGCTCCGCCAACCGGTCACTCGCGGTGCGTGAACACCACCAGTGCCGCCTCCCGCACCTCCTGCTCCGTATGCCGCCTCAGCCCCCGCAGCACCGCACACCACTCCGGCGGCCAGCCGCAGCGCCGGCCCATCGCCGCGGTGAGCGCCACGGCGAACAACCCCGCCACCGGCGCCCCGTCCCGCGCGAGCCCGCGTACGGCCTCCAGCACCACGGCGGGGTCCCGGACCCGGTCGCCGTGCCAGTTCCCGTCGCGCAGCGCGTTCGCCGTCGCCGCGGCCAGCCAGGGCCGGCCCGCATGGGCCTCGACGAGGGAGTCCAGGGCCGCCCGCAGCTCCGGCAGGTCCGCGCGCAGGTCGACCGAACGCCGCAGCAGCGCCACGCGGGCCGTGGCCAGGGCGGATTCGCCGGCGAGCTGCCGCACGAGGGCGTCGCGCAGTTCCCCGTGCTCCGCCGAGACGCTCAGGACCAGGAACCGCACCCGCTGGAGCGCCGGGAGGTCCCGCTCGGTCCCGGCCTCCGGATCGTCACCGGAGCGTACGGCGGCCAACAACTCCTCCACGGTGCGGTGGAACTGGCTCCCGGGCTCACCGCCACCGGCGGGGTGCGGCAGCCGCGAGGCGGCGATCTTCTCCAACGCCGTGGCCGCCGCCTTCCAGCCGGGGTCCGGCGCCAGGTCGCAGACGGCCCGCCGGACGGGGTCCGCCGCCTCGGGCGCGTAGGCGACCCAGTCCGGCAGCGCCGCGATCGCGAGAGCGGCCACGGACCGGTGCGGGGAAGCGGCGAGCAGCGCCATCAGCCGGGCGTAGCGCGGCCGGTGCCCCTGCGCCACCGAGAGCGTCGGGGTGCGGGCGATCACCTCCCCGGCCTCCCGGGTGCCGGTCGCCGCGGCGGCCTCCAGCAGGTTCCAGACCTCCCCGGTCCCCAGGAGTCCGATCGCGAGGCTCACGGCGGCGGTCACCACATCGGGGTGGCTGTCGGCGTCGGCGGCGATGCGCTCCAGCAGCGCCGCGGCCCGGCGGGGCGGCAGGAACCGCGCGGTCAGCCGGACGGCCTCCTTGCGGCTGGTCACCTTGACCCCCGACGGCGTGCCCAACAGCCCGTCCAGCAGCTCCGCGAGCCGCGTCGGCGCGGTCGCGGCCGCGGCCCGCCCGGCGGCGTACACCGCGACGCGGGCACGGTCGTCTCCCGCGTGCGCGAGCAGGTCGGGCAGGACCGCCGCCGGCTCCGCCGTCCGGGCGGAGGCGGCGAGCGCGGTCTCCGCGAGCACCGTGTCCGCCGAGCGCGCGTGCCGTCGTACGAGCTCCAGCCCGTGGTCGGGGATCCGCGCCGCACCCCGGAGGATCCGGGAACGCTCGTACTGCGCCCGGGACTCGTCGCCGACGGCGACCTCGGCCAGCCAGGCCGCCTCCTCCAGCTGGCGGGGCACCCACCGCCCGGCCCGGTCGAACCGGGGGAGCGGCCGTACGGAGCCCTCGCGCAGGAACCGGCCGTACGGCGGGCGCGCGGCGAGTACGCGGTCCAGGAGATCGGTGCGGTGCGCCGACAGCACCTCCAGTACGGGCGCCAGTGCGACCGCGGACGGCTGCTGCTCCAGCAGCGCGGCCACCCGCTCGCCGCGCGTCGCCGGATCCGCCAGCCAGACCCGGGCGAACACGGGGAAGTGCCCGTCGGGGCACCGGGTCCGGGCCGCGTCGAGCATTTCCTGGAGCTCCGGCAGGCGGTGGCCGCGGTCGCCCAGGTGCCTCGCGAACGCGAGCAGCGGCCCGTACTCGCCCTTGGCCGCCCGCATGTCGAGCCAGGGACGCAGGACGTCGAAGACCTGCCGCGCGCGGCCGGGCGCCAGCACGCTCCCGTACGAGCCGTGCACGAGGCAGCCGGTACGGGCGCTGAGCCCGTGGAGGGTGCGCAGCGCCCAGTCGAGGAGTACGGAGGAGGGGGCCGGGGTCTCCAGTACGGCGGACACCAGGCGTTCCAGGGCCGAGAAGGTCTCCGCGGAGCAGTCGCGGGCCTCGGCGGCGTCGGTGGCGATCCGGTCCAGGAGGGCGACCGAGGACTCGTCGGCCAGCAGCGCCACCGGCACCCGGGCCAGAGCGGACAGCGCGGCCGCGCGCACGGGGTCGCGGTCGTTGCGCAGCCGCAGCACCATCAGTTCGAGCACCTCGCCCAGCGCTTCGGCGTCGCGCGCGTGGACCGCGTTCTCGACGAGCCGCGGCCAGGCCGCCCTGCGGGTGTCGGCGTCGGACCGTCGCGTCGCGGCGAGGAGTTCGGTCCGGGCTTCGGCGACCGGTAGGTGCGCGAGCGCTTCGAGGAGCCGCTCGACCGGCAGCGCTTCGCGGCGGGCGCGGTCCGCGTGGCGCCGCGCCGCGGCCTGGCGGCGCTCGCGCGGGAGCACGGCCAGGACGGGATCGGGAACCAGCCCGTCGGGAGCGGGGGCGTGCGCGATGGCCGCGTCGTGGAACTGCGCGCGCCGGCCCGGAGGCAGCGCCTTCAGCAGGGCGGCCAGGTACGCGGGACGCCCCGCCCAGCGGCGGCCGAGGTCGGGCAGGGACGGCGGATCGGCGCGGACGAGCTGCCGCAGCCGGGACGGCGGAGGGAGGTACTCCTGGTACCCGTCCGTCCGTTCGGGGGCGGTCAGCCAGCGTACGAACCGCTCCGCGTCCGCGGCGATCAGATCGCCGACCCGGTCCTCCAGGGGGCCGGGCAGCCGGCCCGGCCCGTACTGCTCCAGCAGCCCGAGCACGCGGTCCGGGGCGGCGGGCAGGGCCGCGGCCACGCCCGCGGCCTGGCCGTGCCACCAGCGGGCGCGCAGGTTCTCCGGCAGCTCCGCCAGTTCGCTCGCCGCCTGGTCCAGCACCGGGCCGGGATGGCGGCGGCCCAGCCGGACCCGGTGCGTGGCGGCGTGGGCCAGCTCCGGCAGCAGGGCGGAGACGAACTCCGGCCCGCAGGCCGGGAGCAGGGAGGCGGCCTCGGCGTCGCCCCACTGGGCCCGCACGACGGGCACCAGCCGCTGCGCGAGCGCCCGGCGCGAGCCCCGGAACACGGCCCGGGACAGCTCCCGGCGGATCTCGGCGGAGGCGTCGTCGTACGCCGCTTCGATCGCCTCGTCCGGAACGGGCAGCGTGCGCACGGCCCGGTGGGCGAAGGAGCGCACCACGGGGTCCGGGTCGGCCAGCCGCTGCGCCAGGTACCCGGTCTGCCGCCCCGCGAGCGCCGCCAGTGCGGCCAGCCGCCGCTCGTAGCGGCTCCGGCCGGCCAGCTCGGCCAGGACGCCGGTCAGTTCGCCGGTACGGGCGAGGTCGCGGGCGGTGGTGGCGAGCAACCGCATCCGGTCGGCGTACGGGAGCGGATCGAGTTCGGCGAGCAGGCGTTCGACAGGATGTGGCATGGGGCCAGTGTGCCGACCGGGGCCGGTGGGGAGAAAACGGATTACGCGCAGGTCACGTACGGCACGGAGCCCGGGCGGCCGTCGACACGGCCGCCCGGGCTCCGTCCGGGTCGGGACCGCCGGTGGCACCGGCGGTCCCGGGGGTCACACCGGCATGGGCACCGACACGAACCGCTTGCCCGACTCGTTCTCGACCACGACCTCCTTGACGTCGGCCGGGTCCACCGCCGCCGAGCCGTCCAGCGAAGCGCCCTTGCCCTCGCCGTTCTGGCTGCCGACGACCCAGCTGCCGGCGGAGGTGCGCTTGCCGTCCTTCCCGACCACGATCAGCATGCAGCGCTCGCCCGGCGGGATCCCCGCCACGGCCGCGTGCACCCGGACCCACTTCGCCGCGGGCGTGACCTGTACGGTCATCCGCGCGCTGGTGCGCGCGTCGGTCGCCGAGGCCACCTTCGTACCCGCCGGCGGCGGCGAAGGCTGTGCCGAGACCGACGGCGAGGGCGCCGGCGGCAGGGCGACCTGCTCGCCGTCCGCCGAGCCCACCTGCGCGCCGGCCCAGAACACGGCGGCCAGCGAGGCCGCGGCGGCCAGTCCCGCGATGCCCCATCGTCGGCGCCGATCGCCCGCCGCCTCGCCCCGCACCTGCCGCAGCGTGCGCTGGAGCAGCAGGTCACCGCCCTGTGGCGGTCCGTCGAGGAAGGCCTCCGCAGGCACCTCGCCCAACGCCGCTTCCATCTCGCGCAACGCGGTCACCTCCTCTCGGCATTGCACGCAGCCGCTCATGTGCCACTCCACCCGGCGGACCTCCTCCGCGTCCAGGACGCCGAGGACGTACGGGCCGAGCAGTTCCTCCTCCTCGTGCCGCTGCCGGTTCATGCCACCACCTCCCGCAGTCCAGCACCCTGCCGGGGCGGCCTGCCCATTCGATTGCCCGCCCGGCCCTCCGCGGCCCCGCCCTGGCGGAACACCTCGCGCAGTGCCTTGAGCGCGTAGTGCGCGCGTGATTTGACCGTGCCCGCCGGGATGCCGAGGCTGTCGGCCGCCTCGGCCACGCTCAGCTGGCGGTAGTACAGCTCCTTGAGCACGTCCCGGTGTTCCGGGGACAACTGGTCGAGGGCCCCCAGCACGGCCATCGTGTCCACGATGGAGTCCGCGTGGTCCAGCTCCACCGGGGGAGCGGCCGCCTCCCCGGAAACCTCCGCGGGGCGGGCCGCCTTGGCCCGGTACCGGTCGGTGATGATGTTGCGGGCCACCGTCAGCAGCCAGCCGCGCACCGAACCCTTCCCGTTGACCAGCACCTCGGAATGCCGCCAGGCGCGGATGAGCGTCTCCTGGACGACGTCCTCGGCGGTGGCCCGGTCTCCGGTCAGCCGGGTCGCGTACGCGAGCAGGGCATGGCCGTGCTCCTCGTACACCGACCTGATCAGTGCCTCATCGGTCGATCCCCGCCGTGTACGGGGCCACAGTGGTCCGGCCATCTCACCCTCTCCGTCTTCCTCGCCCATCTGGTGCGGTCAGAACACGCGCCCCGGCGGGCCCTGGTTCATGTGACCCCCGTCACTTCGAACGGGTGGCGCTCAGGTGCGGCAGGCGCGCCCCTCGTTGAGGCAGCCGACGACGGCGGCCATCTGCGCGTCCGTCATGGCGTCCACGAACATGGCGTGGTCCGTCTTGGGGCTGTGCCGCTGCTCGGGGAAGGAGTCGACGGCGACCGCCACCCCCGGCGGCACCTCGTACGCGAGGGAGATGCGCAGCTGGGGGACGGCGAACGTGCCCTGTGGGCAGACGCCGTTGGCCGCGGGGAAGCCGAGGTGCGCGCGGTGCCCCGGGCTCTCGGTGTCCAGTCCGTTCCAGCAGCTGGGGAAGACGAGCGTACGGGTGAGGCGCTCGCCGGCGGGGCAGCGCGGGTAGCGGGTGGTGAACCGGTCCGGGGAACCGGAACAGCCCCAGCGGGCCCGTACGTCCGCGTCGCTCGGCGCGGTGTACGCCACGGCGTCGCCGGTCATCGCGCGCAGGAAGCGCGGCATCGGCACGACCTTGCCCACCGGGTTGCCGCGGTACTCCACGGAGACCGCCGCCTCGGGCAGGATCTCGCCCGTGTTGCCGTGCCCGGCGGAGCTCTCGTGCGGGTGGCTGCCCGCCCGGTCCGTCCGGCGCAGGACCGGCCAGTAGTACGTGGACCGGTCGCCGCCGCGGCAACTGGTCGCGGCGGCGGCCAGGGAGGCGTTCGTCGACATCGCGTCCGTGGTCAGGTTCCCCACGTACGCGTGGGTGTGGTGGGCGCCCGAGCGCAGCCCCGGCGACACGACGAGGTTGTCCTCGTTGTAGTGGCGCTCCTCGTTGCGCCCGCAGTCCACCGTCACGGTGCCCGTCGAGGCGTCGGGTCCGGTCGCCGACGGTTCGCGGGGGCCGGGCGGTACATCCTGTATATCCACGTAATCCCGGGAGTTCATCCCGGAATGGGCGGTTCCGTCGGGACCCGCCACCCGGGTGGCGCCCAGCACGGCGGCCGTCAGCCCGATGCCGAGCACCAGGCAGACGAGCAGTGTGAGCAGTCGGCGTTCGTTCACCATGTGGGTCACGGTTGCCGCTGCGTGCCGCACCGTCAACTTGGTGTCCCGCATGTCGGCCAGGGGTCGGCCCCCGAGGGGCTCGTGAGCTTGCCCCGGCGCCGGGGGACCGCGCAAAGTAGCCGGCATGACACCCGCTGAACTCCTGCACGCGTTCGCCCGTACCCGCGCCTCCCTCGACGGCGGCGAGGTGACCTTCTGGTGGTCCGGGGACATCTACTCCTGGGCCCCGGGCCAGCCGTACCGGCGCCTCTTCGGCTTCGAAGGCCTCAACGTCTCCCGGCTGGTCGAGGACCCGGAGAGCGACGGCTTCCAACTGCTCACCAGGGAGGCCGCGTTCTACCTGGATCCACAGACCCGGGAGATCCTGGAGACCTGGGAGGACAAGCCGGTCGTCCACGTCTGGAACGATCCGGCCAACCTGAGGCTGCGGCCCTTCCCGGTCCCCCTGACCGAGCTCGGGGACCAGGTCTGCTTCAGCCTGGAGATCCCGCTCGCCTATCCGTCCCCGCTGCCGGTCGCCGACTACCCGCTCAACTCCGCCGACGACACGTACCGGGCCCTGGAGCTCTTCCAGTTCTTCGCTCCGGGCACGGTGCTGACCACCGACGAGCCGAGCGTCCCCTGCACCATGTCCTGGACGCGGATGTCCCCGTGGCTCCCGTGGATGGAGCAGGGTCAGCGCCCCGGCGGCCTCACCTTCCACTGCCGGGGCCGCAAGCTGGGCTCGTACGCCGAGGTCCCGGAGCGCACCCGCGCGTACATCGCGGCCCGCCACCCGGAGTACGCCCACGCGCCGGAGAAGTGGACCGAGCCCAACGAGACGAGCTGGACCTACTTCCGCACCCACCACGGCTCCCCGCCGCTGTAGCGGACCCGGGCGGCGGCCGCTCCGAAGGGCCGGTGACCTCGGACGGGCAAGCCCCGGGATGCGGCACGTGACGGATGCGCCGATGATGGTTACGACCGGTAGAGGGCCCGTACGCGAGCGTCGACCGCATGGGCGGCCGGCAGGCCATCGTCCTCCCGCTCGCTACCGGGTGCCTGCGACCCCACCGCGTGTTCCCCTCGGCTGCCGGGTGCTTCGACGCCCTTCGTCCCGAGGGCCGGCGGCCGCGGTGCGTTCCTCAGGCGGAGGAGGAGTTGTGGCACCTCTGGCACGGATTCCCTTGGACGGCGGGGGCAGTCTCCTGATCGAGGCCCCGGCCGGGCTGGAGGGGCCGGTGAAGGCCGGCCGTCTCGGCGAGGCGATCCACCAGCTCCCGGAGACCCTGCAAGAGGCGCTGGTGCCGGTCACGGAGGCGGCGCGCGTCACGCTCGAACAGCTGCGCAAGGCCCGGCCCGACCAGATCGTCGTCGGTTTCGGCGTCGACCTCGCGGTCGAGGCGGGGGCCGTGATCACCAAGACCGGCGCCCAGTGCCACCTCAACGTGACCATGACGTGGACGCGGAAGGATCCAGACCCTCCGGATCCGCACGAGGGCGGGGGCTGATCCCCGTGGGCACCGCTGCGCCCGGGTCGGAGCGGGACGGCAGGTCGTGGCTGCCGCCCGCCGTGGCCCAGATCCTGGGACCCGACGGACAGGTGGCCGGGGCGGGCTTCCTGGTGGCGGAGGACATCCTGGCCACCTGCGCGCACGTCGTCACCGCGGCCGGCTCCGGGCCGGGCGCGAGCGTGCAGCTGGTCTTCCCGCACGCGGCCGGCGCACCCCGGGCCGAGGGGCACGTCCTGGAGGAGGCCTGGCGGGCTCCCGAGGCCGAGGACGTGGCCATCGTGCGACTGAGCGCCGCCCCGGCGGATGTCGAGGCGCTGCCGTTGGGCTCTGCGGCAGGTTGCCGGGACCACCACGTGCGCTCGTTCGGGTTCCCCGCCCAGGCCCCGCCGGGAGGCCACTTCGGCTTCGGGGTGGCCGGCGACCTGCTGCCGGCCGCCGAGGGCAGGGGCGAACACCTCCAGTTGACCGCCGCGAACGACCTGACCACCGGATTCAGCGGCGGTCCGGTGCTCGACGAGGTGACCGGCCTGGTCATCGGCATGCTCACCGAGATCGCCGCCCCGGACGCCTACGAGCGGGGGCAGGGCATCGCCTACGTCACCCCCGTCCAGGTGCTGCGGGAGGTCTGGCCCGGCCTGGCCGAGCAGGACGTGTGTCCCTACCAGGGGCTGGAGGCGTTCACCGCGGACGAGGTCCGGTGGTTCGAGGGCCGGACGGACGCCGTGCGGCAGGTGCTGGCGAACCTGGCGCAGCAGCAGCGGCTGACCTTGTTGCTGGGGCCCTCGGGCTCGGGCAAGTCGTCCCTGGTCGAAGCCGGGGTGCTACCCGCGCTCGCAGCCGGTGAACTGCCGGGAAGCGACCGGTGGCTCCCGGTCCTCGCCCGGCCTCGGGAGGACCTCCTGGTCGAGATCGAGCGCGCCGGCCTCCCCGAGGCCACCACACTCGGCATCGCCGCGGCCGTCACCCGCAAGCTGCAGGCCGAACCCTCGTACCAGCGCGTCGTCCTGGTCGTCGACCAGTTCGAGGAGCTCCTCGCCCAGTCCGCCGCCGGCCCGCAGCACGAGCGCCGGCTGGCCGCCACGAACCAGATCACCGAGGCGGTCCAATCACAGGCCGAGCTCAGCGTCATCCTGATCATGCGCGACGACTTCTACCCCCAGCTGGCCGCGCTGGCCCGCATGCTGGAGGCGGCGATGCCGGGTCTGCTCAACGTGCCGAGCGCCCTGAGCCGGCAGGACCTGCACGACATCATCACGCTGCCCGCGCAGGACATGGGGGCCCGGTTCCAGCACGGGCTGCCCGAGCAGATCATCAGCGACGTCCTGGCCATCACACCGGAGCAGGGGTCCGCCCGCCAGGCACCCGTCACGGTGCTGCCCCTGCTGGAGCTGACGCTCAGTCAACTGTGGCAGCGGCGCCAGGACGGGTACCTCACCCACGATGCGTACCGGCGGATCGGCGGGGTCACCGGCAGCCTGACCACGTTCTGCGACACGGCCCTCAACCAGCTGCCTCCGGAACACCGGCCCATCGCCCAACGGATCCTGACCTCCCTGGTGCGGCCGGCGGACATCGCCCACCACATCCCTGCCATCCGCGCCCAGGTCCCGCTGTACGAACTGCGCGAGCTGGCGGCGGACCCGGACGCCCCGCCCGACGGGGGTGAGTCCTTCGACCAGGTCATGGCGGCCCTCACCCATCACCGCATCATCACGACGCACACGCCCCGCACTCCCGGCAGCCCCGAGGTCCCGGCCGGGCCGCCCGTCGCGGAACTGATCCACGACGCACTCATCCAGGACTGGGGAACGCTGCGCGAGTGGGTCAGCCAGGACCACCGTTTCCGGGAGTGGTTCGAGCACACCCGTGAACGGCGCGCGCGCTGGGTGGAGGGCAGCAACCCCGGGGACCTGCTCGCGGGAACGGCACTTGCGGAAGGCCTCGAATGGTCGCACCAGCGGCATTTGCCCGCCGATGTCGCAGCCTTCCTCACCGCGAGCCAGGAGCGCCAGCAGGCCGTCATCCGGCGCAGCAGACGCCTCAACATGATCCTGGCCGCGCTGCTCGCCCTCGCGCTCGTGGCCGTGGGAGGAGCCGTCTGGCAGTGGCGGACCGTTGCCGCCCAGCGCGAGGAAGCCCTGTCCCGCCAGCTCGCGGCGAAGTCGGGTGCCCTCATCAGTACGAACCCGGACGTTGCCTCGCTGCTCGCGGTCCAGGCGTACCGCACCAGCCGCACCCCCGAATCCGTCGAAAGCCTGAACAACGCCGCAGCCTTGCCGCTCACGCGGCGTTTTTCAGGCCAACATGTGGGCGAGGTGAATTCGGTTGCGTTTAGTCCGGACGGGCGGATGGTGGCCACTGGAGGCGACGACGGCACGGTGCGGTTGTGGAATCCGGAGACGGGTGAGGCCCGGCCGCCGCTGAAGGGCCATGACGGCGGGGTGACTTCGGTGGCGTTCGGTTCCGATCGGAGGACGCTTGCCAGTGGGGGTGTAGACGGCACGGTTCTGTTGTGGAATGTGGAGACTGGCGAGGTCCGCCGCAAACCCCTGAAGGGTCATGACGGTGGGGTGACTTCAGTGGCGTTCAGTCCGGATGGGCGGACGCTCGCGACCAGCAGTGGTGACGGCACGGTGCGATTGTGGAATGCGGAGACGGGTGAGGCCCAACCGTCGCTGAAGGGCCGTGTCGAAGACGTGACTAAGGTTGCGTTCGGTTCTGGCGGGCGAACCCTGGCCACTGGCAGCGCGGACGGCACCATCCGTTTGTGGGATATGGAGACCCGTGAGATTCGCCGCGGGCCGCTGAACGGTGACGGCGGGGCGGTGTGGGCGGTGGCGTTCAGCCCCGATGGGCGGACGCTCGCCACCGGCAGTGACGACGGCACCGTCCTGTTCTGGGACACGGAGAGCGGCAAGGCCGTTCCCGAAACGGCTGCCGCCCACACCGACGCGGTGTTTTCCGTGGCGTTCAGTCCCGATGGGCGGACGCTCGCCTCGGGCAGCGCCGACAACACCGTGATCTTGTGGGACGCGGATGCCGGAACGGTCCACGCCACGCTGGCTGGCCATACCGACACGGTGTATTCCGTAGCGTTCGGCCATGACGGGCACGCTCTTGCCAGTGCGGGCAAGGACGGCACCGTGAGGTTGTGGGATGCCGCCGCTGACAGAACCTTGAACGGTCACACCAACACGGTGCGGTCGGTGGCGTTCGGTCCCGATGGGCGCACCCTTGCCAGTGCCAGCGACGACGCCTCTGTGCGGTTGTGGAACATCGCCAGCGGCAAGGATCTCGCCCCTCCGCTGACGGCCGGCACGGGGACGGTGTGGTCGGTGGCGTTCAGCCCCAAGAAGGACGTTCTCGCGACTGGCCATGATGATGGCAAAGTGCGCTTGTGGGACTTGGCCACCCGCAAGGTTCGCACCCTGGAGGGTCATGGCGGAGCAGTGTTCACAGTGGCGTTCAGCCCGGACGGCGCGACCCTGGCCTCCGGCGGCCTTGATGCCGAAGTGCTGCTCTGGGACGTGAAGACCGGAGGCGTCCGTGACAGGTTTAAGGGCGACGCCGACATGGGGGTGAGCTCGCTGGCATTCAGTCCCAAGGGGGACGACCTCGTCGTCGGCAGCACCAACAGCTCAGTGTGGTTGTGGAACGTGTCGTCCGGCACCAAGCATGAGCTGACCGGGCATGACGGACCGGTCTATTCGGTTACATTCCGCCCCCAAGGGGACATCTTCGCCACCGGCAGTAACGACAGCACTGTGCTGCTGTGGGATGTGAAAACCCGCAAGGTCCGCGCTAGCCTGACCGGCCACACCGACCAGGTGAATGCGGTGGAGTTCAGTCCTGACGGAAAGACGTTGGCCAGTGGCAGCGCCGATGCGACAGTGCGGCTATGGGCTGTGGACAGCGGTAGGACCCGTGCGACCTATCCCAATAATGGCGTCGGGGTAGAGGCAGTGGCGTTCCGCCATGACGGGCGCGTCCTCGCCACTGGCGACGACGGCATGTCGGTACGCCTGCGGGGTGTCGCCCTCTTCCGGCCTGCCGCCGCCATCCAGAAGATCTGTCGGGCTGTCGGCCGCAACCTCACGGCCAAAGAGCGTGCGGCGTATCTGCCGGACCAATCGGTCGGACCCGTCTGCTCCTCCCGCTGATGCCGCGACGCGCACGACGCTGATCAGGCGGTCTTCCGCACGGCCGGTCCCGTAGTCCGGGACCGGCCTTTCGGCTGTCCGGTTGTCCGGGTTCGGGGGGTTCGTGCCTCCTTGCTCAGGGCCTGACCCGCAGGCGGCGCTCGACCCTGTCTCGCCAGGCGATCCGGCCGCGCCGGATGGGGCACCCCTGGGGCCGGTGCGGCGGGGGCGGGGGGTAGGGTCCGGGGGAGGTGTCAGGG
>NZ_LGDB01000240.1:0-31648 GCF_001279655.1 Streptomyces sp. WM6372
CGCATCCGCCGTCGACGCCACGGAGGCGCCGTGAACCCCCGACCGCCACAGCTCCGCCGCCTCGCCCTCGTCGTGCTCGCCGTCCTGCTGCTCGGGGGCGGCTCCCTGGGCTACGTACTGCACGCCAGGCACCGCGACCTGCCGACGGCCGCCGGGGACGGATCGTTCAGCCTGGCCGCACCCGGGCTCTACTACCGGGACGCGGCAACCGGACGCGTCGCCCGCCAGAGCGGCACCGGCGGGCCGCCCGCCACGGGAGGTCCCCCCTGCGAGCGCTTCTACGCCGCGGGGGAGCGCGCCCTGTGCCTGCGCAAGCTGCCCGGCATCCCGGCCCGCACCCAGGCCCTCGTACTGGACCGGCAGCTGCGCGAGGTCAAGCGCGTGACGGTACCCGGAATCCCCAACCGGGCCCGCGTCTCGGCCTCAGGGAACGTACTGTCCTGGACGGCCTTCGCGACCGGCGACTCGTACGCCACGACCGCGTTCTCCACCCGGACCTCCATCCTCGACCTGCGCACCGGCTACCTGATCAAATCGATGGAGGAGATCCCGCTGACCATCGACGGGACCCGCTACCACGCTCCCGACGTCAACTACTGGGGAGTGACCTTCGCCCGGGACGACAACCGCTTCTACGCCACGGTGTCGACCAAGGGCCGCACCCACCTCGTCGAGGGGGACCTGCGCAACTGGTCGGCGAAAGCCTTGCGCGAGAACGTCGAATGCCCGTCGCTGTCACCGGACAACACCCGCATCGCCTTCAAGAAGAAGGTCTCCGACGACCCCGCCGCACCCTGGCGACTGTACGTCCTGGACCTGGCGGACCTGCGCGAACACCCGCTCGCGGAGACGCACAGCGTCGACGACCAGGCGGCCTGGCTGGACGAGATGACCGTCGGCTACGCCCTCCCGGGACGCGAAGGACGCGCCGGCGACATCTGGTCGGTCCCGGCGGACGGTACAGGCGCTCCGCGCCTCCTGATGCCCGGCGCCTCCTCCCCGGCCGCGACGTACTGACCGCCCCGGGCCGCCATCGAACGGACGGATCACGCCGAGCAGTCGGTCGCGCTCGACAGCGGTGGAGGAGAAAGAGCTCCCGCCCGCGCGACATCCTGACCCTTCGCGTAGTCAAGAGGGGTATGCACGGGGATCACGAAGCAAGCGGACGGGCGGGGACCGAGTGAAAGCAGCACAGGAGGATGAGTACCTGGAGTTCGTGGGGGCGAAGGCAACGGCGCTCTACCGCTCGGCGTACGCGCTCGCGGCCGGCGACACGCATCTGGCCGAGGACCTGGTCCAGGAGACCTTCAGCCGGGTGTACGTGCTGCGCTACTGGGAGGGTCACAGCATCGAGGAGACCGCCCGGATGCTCAGGCTGAGCAGCAGCGCGGTCCGCTCGCAGGGCACCCGGGCACTCGCCAGGCTGCGTGCCCTTCTCGGTCAGAGCAACAACCCCTCGGACCCGCACGGTGGGTACGTCGCCAACGGTGGACCGGTCGTCGACGACGGGAACGGCGCCGCCTTCGTCGGTGTATCGGCCAGGCGGCTCAAGCTGCCGCTCAAGGAAGGCGACGGGCTGAGCTGCGAGGGGACGCCCGCGCGTGCCGCGGGCGACACCTGCACGCTGAGCGAGCTGCCGAGCAGCGCCGCGGTTCCCGGCGGGGCGGTGGTGATGGCGGAGCAGAACGCCGCCGAACGGCCGGCCCGGGCGGGCACCGCCCGCCGCTGGACGGTGACGGTGACCCTGAAGTCGACCGGCGCGCAGCTTCAGCTGGTGCAGTGGAACAGCACCGGCGGCGGCAGCGGTTCCGACACGCCGAAGCCGGCCCGTACCGCTCCTCCGCTCTCCGAGCAGCAGGTGGTGGCCGCACTCACCGGTGCCGCCTGGGCGCCGATCCTCGGCGCTGTCGGCTGAGCCGTTGCGCCGGCACCGTCGCGGCTACGGCTCGCCGTACGGCACGTCGGCCCCCGGCCGTCCGGACGTGCTCCGGCTGCGCTCGGACCGTAGCCCGCGACTCCCGGCATCGCCCCGCCTCACGCTGATCGGCCTCACGGGCGGTCAGCTGCGGCGGGGGGCAGGGGGCGCTTGTAGTAGCGCCACGGGAACCAGCCGTTGCCGACTGCGATCCATCCCTCGGATTCCATCCGCCGCTGGCGTCCGCCGTAGGACAGCGACATCCGGCAGTGCTGCCAGGGGTGGCCGGAGGCCTCGACCTCGTGGAAGAAGGCTCCGTAGCCGACCAGATGCCACCCGTCGCGCCCGGCTTCGTCGAGGGCGGCCATCTCGTTGAACGCGGTCAGGGGTGTGAGGGTGCGGCGCTTCGGAGCGTCGGGACCGCTGGGGGACGCGCCGGACCGGAAAGCGTCCTCCTCCTTGTTCGAGAACCGCTGCTGCGCGGCCTGGCGGCTCACGCCCAGGACGCGCCCGATGGTGTCCCAGCTGTGCCCGGCGGCTCTGGCGCCCTGGACGGCCTCGCGCAGCAGCCGGCTCGCCTCCTCGGCGCCGACGCGTGAGGCATCGACCAGCCGCAGGTAGCCGGCCGCATCGTGTTCGAGGGAGTCGGCCAGATTGTCGGAGACGTCCAGTACGGCCGCGGCGATGCCCTCTCGGATCCGGGCGGACTCCTGGGGACGCAAGGGTTCGCTGTTCAACGTCGCGCTCCGGTAAGGGGTTCGAGCGCGTCGAGTATTTCCTCGTCGCGGCGTACGCGGTCGGCCGCGGCCCGGGCCGTCTGCGCCGCGACGGCGTATCCGGCGGTGGCCACCTTCAAGATCGACATGCGTCAAGAAAACCTTGACGGGCACGACTTGTCAAGAACTCCTTGACGCCCAGGGCGAGCCGCCGTCCCGACCCGCTCCGCCCGTCCGCCCCGCGGCCAGCCGGAGCGCCGCCGTCACCACCGAGCCACGCCCCGTGACGCCCGGTCCGTCGCGGAAGCGCGCTGCGGTTCCCGGAGGCCGGTTCCGGCCACATGGATCACGTTCTGATTTCTTAGCATCAGAGGCCAACTATTTGCCCGGCCTCCACCACGGCGACTAGAAAGGACAGAACCGATCCGAACCCTGCGATGGGGATGATATCGAAGGCGGTGGATGCGCATGAACGCGTGCAGCACGATCGAACCGATCTCGGTCAGAATGCCTCAGAGGAATCCGAGTTCCGGCTACCTTCCTTGATGTGGGCGGCCATGCTGAAACCTGTGTGGTTTTCCCCGACGCACGCATCGGTGGACGAGTATCGGCTCCTGACCTCGACGATCCGGTCGAGGGCGGAGAATGCTCAGGGATTTTTCGGCGGAGCCTCGCGCCTGCCGGGGGAGACGACCTACCTTCCCCTCCGTATTCAGCTGCGTGGTCTGTCCATTGAGCTCTACATCGAGCTCCACCTGAAGAACGCGGGCATGCGCATCGCCGGATTCCGCAACACCTTCGAGAACGGACAGGCCCCGCCGGAATCGTGCGTCCGCCACGTGCAGGACGCCATCGCACCACCGGGGATCCGCCGGACCGCGGTCCTGCCGTTCGGCGGCAGCCGCTCCGACCTGGAGACGGCCGCGGCCGTGCGGCGTTCGGGGATCTTCCTGGGGCGCCGGCCGCTGGGCAACGCGGTTGTCTGGCTGCACCAGAACCGCGATCCGAAGTGCACGGCACACGGAATGCTCGTTCTCTCGGAAATGATCTGTGAGGCCGCCCGATACCCCGCCCTGGCCGATGCGATGTCGCGCATCTGGATGATCGGCGGACGGTTGTCGGCGACGGCACCCGCATGAATCACCGGTTCGGCCGGACGCTCGAAGGCGTCCCGATCTGCGCACATCAGATGGTCCGTTCCGATTGCCACGCCGAGGGATCGAGGAAATGCACGTCGTAACGGTCCTGCTCGCTACGGAGACTGTCAAGGGATTCCAGGTCGTGCTGAATGCGCCCCAACGCGCGGAAGTAGCCGAACCGGTCGACCCCCGGGGTCAGCACCACGAGCAGCTCGGCGGTGGAACCGGGCGTGGCGCCGAAGGCGTGTGGCATCCGGGGCGGGACGACGACCAGCGCACCCGGCCCCACGGTCTCCATCTCACCGTCCAGGGAAAACCGGACCGTGCCGTCCAGTACGTAGAAGAGTTCCGACGACCGTGCGTGATAGTGCGGCCCGGCACCGTCGGCCCCCTCGCCGAGGGTCAGGCGGTTCGCCCCCAGTGCGCCGCCGGTCGCGCCGGAGTCGGCCAGCAACCGGAAGCCACCGCCCTGTTGTGGCAAGGGAACGTACTCGGCCCCCTCGGACCGAACGACCAGTGCCCCTGTGCCCTCACCGCTGTCCCGCGTCATCTTCTGGCTCCCGTCTCACGAGTCTGCGAGGTCGGTTCCATTCCAGCCGGGGAAGAATCCGCGAACCAGAATCAGTTGTCGCCCTCAGAAATCACCGATCGTGATCAATCGAGGGAGGAGGCGCATGGAACTGCGGCAGCTGCAGTACTTCGTGGCCGTCGCCCAAGAGGGCGGTTTCGGCCGTGCCGCTGGGAGACTCGGCATCGTCCAGTCGGCCGTGAGCCAGCAGATCCGCCGCCTGGAGCGGGAGCTCGGGTTGTCCCTGTTCGATCGCTCCACCCGCCATGTGCGCCTGTCCGGTGCCGGCGAGCGACTGCTCCCCGAAGCGCACGCCGTCCTCGCGGCGGTGAACCGCACCCGGCAGATGGCCGCCGACATCGTCTCCGGCGGCGAGGGCCTCCTGCGGCTGGGTACCGTGCACGGTCCCGGCGACCGGATCTACCGCCTCCTGGACACGCTTGGCGGCTCGGCCCCTCGGCTCCACGTCCGGCTGCGGCGCCTGCCCGTTGCCGAGCGGCTGGTCGCCGTACGCTCCGGCGACCTGGACGCCGCCCTCGTACGGGCCCTTCCCGCCGCGCCGGAGCTGGAACTCCTGCCGGTGTGGACCGACCCGCTGTACGTGGCCGTACCCGATGGCCACCCGCTGGCAACCGAGCCGGCCTTGCACCTGGAACAGCTGGCGCACCTCCCGCTGCGGCTCGCGCCGCGGGAGAACAATGCCCCGTTCCACGACCTGCTCACCGAGGCCCTCCGTGCCACCGGAAGCGAACCCCTCCCGGGGCCGCCGTTCACCAACTTCCAGGAGACCCTCACCGCCATCGGGAGCAGCCCGCCCTCCTGGACGGTCTTCTACGAAGTGGCCGGCCTGCCCCCGGTCCCACGGGTAGCCCTGAGACCACTGACCGGCCTCACGCTCACCACGTTCCTGGCCGTACTCCCCGGACCACCCGCTCCGCCCCTGCGCCACCTGCTCCGGGCACTCGCCGATACCGACCCCGGCCGCCCCAGCCACACCGCCGGGGCACCCGGTACGTGATCCGGGGTCCGGCTCCTGCCCGATGGCGGCCGGGAGCCTGCCCGCGCCAGGTGCTGCGCGCCTACAGCCGTCATGGTGCATGTTCGTGGGACGGTCATGGTTGCGCCTGTCGGCACATGAGCTCTCGGATGCCGGCGTGAGGCACCTCGGACCTTGGGCGGACGGACGGACGACGGGATGGCGGGTATGACGGGACCGGCTGGTGCCGGGGCTGCGGGACCGGTGCCGGGCACACGGCGGATCCTCGCTCCGCTGGCGTTGGCACAGTTCATCTGCAGCTTCGCCGGCTCGAACATGAACGTGATGATCAACGACATCAGCGAGGACCTGGACACCACCGTTCAGGGCGTGCAGGTCGCGATCACGATCTTCCTGCTGGTGATGGCCGCGCTGATGATCCCGGGCGGAAAACTGACCGACAAGTGGGGCCGCAAGCGCTGCCTGTTGGCGGGCCTGGTGATCTACGGAGTGGGGGCGGTGATCAGCGCCGTGGCGCCCGGGCTGGGCGTGCTGATCATCGGGAACTCGATCCTGGAGGGCGTGGGGACGGCGCTGCTGATCCCGCCGGTCTACATCCTGACCACGCTGCTGTTCACCGACACGGCGTCCAGGGCGCGCGCGTTCGGGGTGATCATGGCGATGGGCGGGATCGGTGCGGCCGCGGGCCCGCTGATCGGCGGCCTGATCACGAGTGCGATCAGCTGGCGGGCGGCGTTCGTGTTCCAGGCGCTGGTGATCGTGGTGATCGTGGTGCTGAGCCGCGGGATCGACGATCCACTGCCGCCCGACCCCGCCCGCCCCTTCGACACCGTGGGGGCCGTGCTGTCGGCGGCAGGGCTCGTACTGCTGGTCACCGGCATCCTGGCCGTCGACAACAACGGCTGGCTGGCGCTGGGCCTGCTGCTGGCCGGCGCCCTCGTGCTGGCGGGCTTCTTCGCCTGGGTACGGGGGCGGGAGCGAGCGGGCAAGGAGGCCTTGCTGTCGACGACCCTGTTCCGCAACCGCACCTCCGACCTGGGCCTGATCACCCAGAACACCCAGTGGCTGATGCTCATGGGCGTTTCGTTCACCGTCGCCGCCTACCTACAGGTCGTCCGCGGCTACGACGCGATCGAGACCGGCGTGATCTTCACCGCCGCGACCCTCGGCATCCTCGCCTCGTCGCTGGCCGCGGAGAAGCTGGCCCGCCGACACGCGCAGCGCACCCTGATCATGGCCGGCTTCGCCGTGACCATCGCCGGCATCGCCGTACTCCTCGCCCTGGTCGCCGGGACACCCGGCTCCTGGGCGTTCGCCCCCGGACTGCTGCTGATCGGACTGGGGCTGGGCGTGATGCTCACCCCGTCGGTGAACATGGTCCAGTCGTGCTTCCCCGAGTCCCGGCAGGGTGAGATCTCGGGGCTCTCGCGCAGCGTCTCCAACCTCGGGTCCTCGCTGGGGACCGCGGTGGCGGGAACGATCCTGGTGTCGGGGCTCAGCACGGGCGCGTACGCGGCGGCGATGGCGGCGCTGGCGGTGGTCGGCCTGGGCGGCCTTGCGGCCGCCGCCCTCCTCCCACGCACCCACCCGACAGCGGCCGCCGAAGCCGGCGACGCGGCAGGCTGACAGAGGTCAGGGGGTGGGCCGGCGTCCTCCAGATCGTCGCCGACGAGCCCGGTCTGCCCGTCCTGTTCGGCACCCGGAGCGGGCGGGACGGTCAGGAGGCGGAGGAGTTCGGGGTGTGACGCCGAGTCGTGGTGTTGACCGGACGGGCCCGGGCATGAAGCGACGAGCGCCGTGCCAGGCGCTCAGGCGAGGCCGGTCCTCAACGCTACGAGGGAGTCGTCCAGCGCCCTCGCGGCAGCGGGTACGTGCGGGGCGAGGGTGCAGAAGGCGTGGACCAGGTCTTCGTGGTTGCGGTGTTCGACGGGGACGCCTGCCGCGCGCAGCAGTTGGGCGTAGCGGACGCCTTCGTCGCGGATGGCGTCGCCCTGGACGGTGGCGATGTAGGCGGGCGGCAGGCCGGCGTGGCTTTCGGCGTAGGCGGGTGCGGCGCCGGAGGTCTTGGGGTCGCGGTCGCCCAGGTACCAGCCGGCGCTCAGTACGACGGCGCGGTGGGGCAGGACGGGCGCGTCGGCGTTCTCCCCCTCCGAGGGCAGGGTGGGGTCGATGTGCGTGCACGGGTACCACATCAGCTGGAAGCGCAGCGGTGGCCCACCGGTGTCGCGGGCGCGCAGGGCGACCATGGCGGCCAGGTTCCCGCCGGCCGAGTCGCCGGCCACGGCGATGCGGTCCGGGTCCCCGCCGAGTTCGCCGGCGTGGGCGGCGGTCCAGCGCAGCGCGGTGAACGCGTCCTCCACCGCCGCCGGGTACGGGTCCTCGGGGGCGAGCCGGTAGTCGACGGAGACCACGACCGCGCGTGCTCGGTGGGCGATGGTGCGGGCGACGTTGTCGTGGGTGTCGAGGTTGCCCATGAAGAACCCGCCGCCGTGGTAGTACACGACCACCGGCAGAGCGGTCGGGTCGGCCCGGGGCCAGTAGATGCGTACGTCCACCCCGTCGACGCGGCGGTCCTCGATGCGCGGCAGTTCGACGACGCGCGGCTGTGCGAGGGCGTTCGCGATGTTGGCGCGGCGCAGTTCCTCCAGCGAAACCGCATCGAAGTCGGTCGCCGGCATGTCGTCGAGCAGTTTCCGCAGAGTCGGATCCAGGGGCACGGCGCCGCTCACTCCTCTCACCGTCTCGCCGGGGTGCGGTCCGCACGCCGATCACTCTAGAACGCAGGAGGGCGAAAGGGGCGAATGGACATCGGCGGACGGTGACCCGGCGGTTTCACTTGAACGGGTGACGCGTGGCCGGTTGAGCGCGCTGGACGACGGGGGTGTGTGCCGGGCTGCTGCCGTCGGGTCCGTTGCCCGGGGACGGCGGTACGAGCACCGACGCCGGGGGTTCGCCGGACGACCCCGTCCCGGCCGGGGAGAGGGCCGGGACCGGGGTGTCCGGGTGCCGTACGGATCCGGGCGGCAGCCCGTCGTGCGGCCGGGTCTACCGCATGCCGCCGGGGGAAGGGCGGCATGAGGCGGGGCCCGCTCCGGGTGTGCCGTCCGCAGGCGGCAGCTTCCGGTACCACGCGTCTAACCCGGCTTTCCCCGTCCAAACACCGTTCCCTCCAGAATTTCTGAGGACACGTCAAGGTCGAGAGAGGGACCGTGCTCTCGCGACACACGGAGGCGCCACTCCATTCGTGTCCAGCGCGGGAGGGTTCCCCGGATGTGGGCTGCGGATACGACAAGGCGCCCCGCACCGTCTTGCGTTGGGGTGCGGGGCGCCGAGGTGTCCGATCAGGCCGGGGTGACGTTCTCCGCCTGCGGGCCCTTCGGGCCCTGGGTGACGTCAAAGTTGACCTGCTGGTTCTCCTGGAGCTCGCGGAAGCCGCTGGAGTTGATCGCCGAGTAGTGGACGAAGACGTCCGGACCGCCACCGTCCTGCGCGATGAAACCGAAGCCCTTTTCCGCGTTGAACCACTTAACGGTGCCCGTAGCCATTTGTTTCCCCTGTCGAGGATCGCGGAGTACTGGCTTGTCAGTACCCCTGGGTGAGGTGATCGCCCTGGTCCTCGGACACTGCTGTACAGCACGCCGCCCGCGACGCGAACCGCGGGCGCTGAGACTTCGGAGCCACGACTACTAGCAGGGAAGTTAGCCTATCCGCAGTCAATTGGCTACAGACCGCAGCGAAGGAGGGTCCCGCGCGTACGGCACTGAGAGCAGAGTTCGCCGCCGCCGGGGACGACCACACTGAATTGGTAACCATAGTTGTCGTCCGCGAATGCGGTAACTATAGTTGTCGCATGACGATCCATGAGATCACCCCAGAAGAACGAGCGGAGCTCGACAAGGCCTTGTACGACGCCTTGCATCCACTGGCCGCAGCCGTTCGCTCCCGGGAGACCGGACTCCCTGCGGACCGTCTGTGGGACGCGGACCCCGCTGAAGTTGCTCTCTCCGTCCTTGCCGCGTGGAGGGTGGTGGATGGTGAGGTCGGACGGTTGACCGCGCAGGCGGCGGCAACCGCCGGCTCCTACGGCGCGAGCTATGAACGGCTGGGGGCCGTGTGGGGGATCACCCGGCAGGGTGCACGTAAGAAATGGCCCGAAGCCGTCAGGCGGCCGGCGCCGGTGACACCAGGCACGAGCGCGCTCGCCCTCTTCGGGGGGACCGCTGAGCTGGTGCAGGCGCCCTCCGGCGAATGGCGCTGGACGGGCACGGGCGCTGATGGGGCATCCGGCATGGCCGGCGACGGGGCGTGTTACGCGACCGCGGAAGAGGCGGCGGCCCACGCGGGCGCCTTCCTCAAAGACCATGCCCTCGACGCCCCTGACCGGCGGATGAAGCCTGCGGGGTGACGCGGGCGAATTGGGGCCGTGGGGCTTTGAGGACGTAGGTTGACGGCATGGTGCAGGGGGTGGACTCCGCGGCGCAGATCATGCCGCAGGAGCAGCAGGTAAAGGGTCGGCACGCCGTCCGGCGGCAGAAGGACAAGGGCGGGGCGGCCCGTTCGTCCTTGCTGATGGCTGTCGGCACGGTGGTGTCCCGGGCAACGGGGCTGATCCGCCAGGTGCTGCAGGCCGCAGCGCTGGGCACGGGCTTGCTGGCCAGTACGTACAACACGGCGAACACGGTGCCGACGAGCCTGTACACGTTGCTGATCGGCGGCGCGCTCAATGCCGTGCTCGTGCCGCAGCTGGTACGGGCCAGGACGACGCAGGCCGACGGCGGACGGGCCTACGAGCAGCGTTTGGTCACGCTCGTGCTGTGCGTGCTGGGGGTCGGAACGGCTCTGGCGGTGTGGGCGGCGCCGCAGATCGTGGGCCTGTACATGCGGGACACCCCGGACGGTCATGAGGCGTTCGAGCTGACGGTGACGTTCGCCCGGTTCCTGTTGCCGCAGATCTTCTTCTACGGGCTGTTCAGCATCTACGGGCAAGTGCTGAACGCCCGCGAGAAGTTCGGCGCGATGATGTGGACCCCGGTGCTGAACAATGTCGTGCTGGTCGGCATGTTCGCCGCCTATCTGGGGCTGATGTCGGTGCCCGACCGGGTGCAGGACATCACTGCCGACCAGGTGTGGCTGCTGGGGATCGGAACGACGGCGGGCATCGCCGTGCAGGCCCTGGCACTGATCCCGTTCGCACGGGCTGCGGGTTTCCGGTTCCGGCCGCGGTTCGACTGGCGGGGCACCGGTCTGGGCAAGAGCGTCCACGCGGCGAAGTGGACGCTGCTGTTCGTCCTGGCCAACCAAGTCGCCCTGACGGTGGTCACGAACTACGCCAATGCCGCCGACCAGGAGCTGCCGCAGGCCGGCGCGGGCTACTCCGCCTACACCTATGCGCAGACCATCTGGATGCTGCCGCAGTCGATCGTGACGGTGTCCCTGGTGACGGCGCTGCTGCCGCGCATGAGCCGGGCCGTCGCCGAGGGGCGCATTCCGGATCTGCGCGCGGACCTGTCCCGGGTGCTGCGGATCAGCGGTGTGGTCATCGTGCCGGCCGCTTTCCTCTTCCTCGCTCTGGGGCCGCAGATCGCGGCGCTGCTGTTCGCCCACGGAGCGGCGGACACCGACTCGGTCCGCCCGCTGGGGTACATGCTGCAGGCGTTCGGGCTCGGGCTCATTCCCTTTTCCGCCCAGTACCTGCTGTTGCGCGGCTTCTACGCCTTCGAGGACACCCGCACCCCGTTCTTCATGGCGGCTTGGATCGCGGCGGTGAACATTGCCCTGGCGACGGCCTGTCATTCGCTGCTGCCTGCCCGGTGGGCGGTCGTCGGCATGGCCGGGGCCTACACCCTCTCCTACGCGGCCGGCCTCGCCCTCACCGCGCATCTGCTGCGCAGGAGACTCGGGGGCCGCATCGACGACGACGGCGGCCTGCGCCGCACCTACCTGAAACTGTTCTGCGCCGCGGGCCCGGCTGCCGGGCTGGGCTGGGCTGCGGCACGTGCGTGCGCGGACCTGGGAAGCGGGACGTGGCCCACGGCCGTCGCACTGACTGCGGGGGCGCTCGCGACAGCCCTGGGGTACCTCCTCCTCGCCCGGCTGATGAAGGTCAACGAGCTGCGCCGCCTGCCCGGAACGCGTTGAGCCCAGGCACGACTCACACCGCCGGAGGGCGCGTATCGGGCCGTGGCCGATGAACGGCTCCTCCCCGGCTGGCAGAGCCCGGATGCCGGCCCTGATCCTCTCACCGAGCACGTTCGGCTTGGCGAAGACTGTGGAACACCTCTGCGGTCGCCCATCCGCGCAGCGTGGCGTGAATCGACGAGCGGAACGCGGCCTCGGCCGTGGTGGCGTCGAGGGCCCCGGCCAGTTCGAGAGTCACGAGCCCGTGCAGGGTTGCCCAGATCGACAGGGCGATCGACCTTGCTTCGCCGGCGAGGACGGACGCCGTCAAGGCGCGATCGATCGCCGCGAGGAGCGGACGGATCGGGTCACTGGCACCGACTTCCCCCGACGGGTCGAAGGACTGCACACCACCGAACAGCACCGTGTACAGGTGGCTGTATCCGCACCCCCAACGACGGTAGGCGACGGCCAGCGCGTAGAGGTCGGCGAGAGGGTCCGCGGAGGTCTGCACCGCCGACACGTGCTGGAACAGGCCGGCGACGGCTCTGTCGCGCACCGCACCGATCAGCCCGTCCTTACCACCGAACAAGGAGTACACCGCCGTCGCCGACGCCTCGGCAGCAGCAGCCACGGCGCGGACCGTCACCGACTCCTGCGGACGGGTGGCGAGCATCTCGGTCGCGCACTCCACAAGCCGCTCTCTGACGGCCTCGTCGTTTGTTCTCGGCCTACCCACGGCCAGCAGCCTACCCCCTCTGATAACGTCGTTTTGAAACAGCGTTCTGAAACTGTCGGAGGTCCGCCGTGCCCACGCCCGTTTTACGTAGCGTCCGCTTCACCGGACGCTTACTGCTGGCCCTGGCCGCCGTCGCGACGCTGGTCGTCGTCTTTCTCGCGCTGATCGCCCTCACGGACGGGGCGGGTTCGGGGCTCGCCGCCTGGTTGACGACCCTCGGGACCGGGGCTGTCCTCGCGCTGTGGCGGGGCCGGCACCGCACTTGGCCGGCGCGGCTCGTGCCGTTCCTACCGGTGGTCATCGCGGCGGCGTTGACAGCGACGGTCTGCATCCCGACCGTGCCCACGGTCCGGCGGTACCCGCCCGCGCTGCCGTTCGTGTCCGCTCAGCACTGGAACCTGGCCACAGGCAGCCGGGTCGCGGTGTATCACTACCCGCCCGCGAACCCCGGCCCCCGGCATCCCGTCCCGTTCGTGTACCTCCACGGAGGACCCGTCCGAGGCATCTCCGTGCAAGACCACCGGTTCCTGCAACTCCTGGCACGCCAGGGCTACGACGTCTACGCCTACGAACAGGCCGGCGGTGGACGAAGCGACCTGCTCACGATGGACCGGTACACGATCTCCGGGTCGGTCCGTGACCTCGCCGCCTTCGTCGATCGCCTGGACAAGGGCAAGGTCGACATCCTCGGATTCTCCGGAGGCGGAGTCGTACTCACCCGAGCCCTGGCCGACCCTGGCGTCGCCGCACGCCTGCACCGGGCGATCATCGCCGAGCCCGGGCCCATGGACGGCCCCACCGCACACACCACCGGGCACAAGGGCCGAGCATCCGCACGGGGTCTGGCCCCGGCCCCGACCGGACCGCGATCGACGCACGTCCCCCGCTACGCCGTGGCATTCGGCCTCATGCGACTGGGACTCCTCACCCCCGACACCGGACTGATCGGACAGGCCGAGGGCGACAACGCCTTCACCGCAGCCGACCTCGGCAGCGACACCGCAGGCGCCTACTGCGCGCGCGACGCGCACCGCATCCCCGCCGAGGACACCGCACAGAACTTCTCCTTCAGCCCCGCTGCCAGCCTCCGCGTCCAGCAGACGGTCAAGGACTCGCCCTCCCTCGCACCGCTGCTGAGGCAGTCCCGGACCCCCGCGATGCTGATGATCGCCGAATGTTCCTCCCAGGTCCGTCAATGGGCGACCGCCATCCTTGCCCATGACCCCGCTATCCAGCGCACGCAGTACATGCCCGGAGTCGGACACCACATGTGGAACGGCCTGGACGACAACGACGACCGAGCCGCCGCCGTCATCACCGCGTTCCTTCAGAACGAGCCGGCCCCCCTGCCGAACTACCCGACCCGCGACGAGATCCCTGCCTTCCTGCGCGACCACGAATGAAGACGTCGTAGCCCGTCACCGGCAACGGCGGGTGAACCCTCGAAGCCGCCCGGGCCCTGCGCGAAGTAATCAACTTGCTGTCCGCCCCGGCGGGCGGGCAGAGTCTGGATCATGATTGAAATACGCACTTTGGGATCGGACGACTGGCCCCTTTGGCGGGAGTTGCGACTGGCCGCGCTCGCTGAGGCGCCCTACGCGTTCGGATCGACGCTGGCCCAGTGGCAGGGCTCCGGCGACCGAGAGGAACGCTGGCGTTCCCGTCTGTCGATTCCTGGCGCGCACGATCTCGTCGCGCTCCTCGACGGCCTTCCGGTGGGTCTGGCCAGCGGAGTGCCGGGCGAGGGAGCAGAGAACGTGGAGTTGATCTCGATGTGGGTCAACCCCACCGCGAGGGGCAAGGGCGTGGGTGACTCTCTGATCCAGGCGGTCGAGCGGTGGGGGGCGGAGCGCGGTGCCACGACCCTGCGGTTGTCCGTCATGCCGGACAACCGCAAGGCGACCGTGCTCTATGAGCGTCACGGTTTCACGGACACGGGTGAGCCCGGCGATCTTCTGCCCGATGGCGTTGGCAGGGAGCGGGTCATGGCGAAGAACCTGGCCGCCGGCTGATCTCCACCTCCCGGGCACGGCGGGATCCCTCACTTGGGTCGTCCGCCTGCACGAGCCGCGCGATCACCGGCACGGTGTTCCCGCCCGCCGAGGCCGGCAACATCATCGCCAAGCGGAACCGCACCGTGCCGGTGGTGCCCCGTCGTACGATCCGCTGCAGCCTCTGCCCCTCCTTCCGATCCGACCATCGCGATCCCGGTCCCGTAGCCCACGGCGTGATCCGTGCCGCCGATTGCCCAGTCCCAGGCCTGCACACAGGCTTGGGCGGCGTTGCAGAAGTTGTGCTTGAACCAGATCCGTTCGTTCGTGGTGCGGATGGCCGTTTCGCCGTAGCCGGCCGGTTCGCCGCCCGACTGCTTTGACGCGGGTGTCGGTGGTGGCCATCGCAGCTTTCCTCCGGTCGGGTGCTCTGGCCCGACCGCCGATTCCAGTCCCATCTAGGAAGGAAACTGTCCTAGTTGGTCTCTAGTGTCGTCATGTCACGAAGGAACGCAGGAGAGGACGACACCGATGAGTCAGACCGCACCCGAGGGCTACACCACCGTTGCACCGTGGGTCGTCACGGACGACACCGGCGCACTGCTCGACTTCATCACCGTCGCGTTCGGCGGCCAAGAGACGGCACGGGTGCCGGTCGAGGACGGCACCATCGGTCACGGCGAGATCCGGGTCGGCGACACGGTCGTGCTGGCCTTCGACCGACGGCCCGACTGGCCGGTGATGCCCTCCCTGCTGCGGGTCTACGTTCCGGACGCGGACGCCGCCATGGCTGCCGCTGTCGCGCACGGGGCAGTGGTGATCACCGAGGCCGCCGACAGTGCGTGGGGGGATCGCGGCGGCAGGGTGCGGGACCCGTTCGGCAACATCTGGTGGGTGATGAGCCGGGTCGAGGACGTCGCACCGGACCTGGCCTGGCAGCGGATGTCGGAGCCGAAGTACGCCGAGGCGATGCGCATGGCCCAGGAGACCCTGGACGCCGCGCTCAGCGGCCGGGAGGCAGGGGTGGCCAGCGCCCCGCGGCGCCCGGCCCACTGAGATCGACTTCCGCGTGACCGCAGAGGACGGTCCGGCCGTATGATTCGCCGAATGCCGAAATGATGAGGCACTCTGGAGTCATGGACCACGTACCCGCTTCCGGACCGACGGATTCTCCGGCCCCCGCCGCGCGGCTCGCCGCCCTCGCCGCCGCTCTGGCCGACGAGACCCGTGCCGCGATCTGTATGACCCTGCTGGAAGGGCGCGCCTGGACCGCGGGTGAGTTGGCCCGGATCACCGGGGTGGCCCCCTCCACCGTCAGCGGGCACCTGGCCCGCCTCCTCGATGCGGGAATCTGCGTGACGGAGCGGCAGGGGCGGCACAGCTACGTGCGCATCGCCGACGCCGCAACGGCCCGATTGGTGGACGAACTCGCCTCCTACGCCGTCCCGGGCCGGGATGCGGCGCACACCGTACCGGTGGTCGCCGCGCCCGACCCGCTCGCGCGGGCTCGCACCTGCTACGACCACTTCGCGGGGCGGCTCGGCATGGCGGT
The DNA here is from genome assembly GCF_001279655.1 of Streptomyces sp. WM6372. Taxonomy (NCBI): domain Bacteria; kingdom Bacillati; phylum Actinomycetota; class Actinomycetes; order Kitasatosporales; family Streptomycetaceae; genus Streptomyces; species Streptomyces sp. WM6372. The sequence goes on from NZ_LGDB01000240.1 coordinate 15,735, forward strand.
GACGGACGCGATGGAACACCGGGGCCTGCTGCGTACGGAGGACGTCTTCGCACTGACCGAGACCGGACTCGACTGGTGCCGACGGGCGGGCGTCGAGGTCGCGGGCGCGGGGCGCAGGCCGCTGGCGAGCTCCTGCCTGGACTGGACCGAGCGCCGCCGCCACCTGGGCGGCCTGGTCGGGGCGAGGCTGTGCGCCCGGGCCCTGGGCGAGGCCTGGGTGGTGCGTCCGGAGGGCGGTGGCCGGGGTCTGCTGGTGACGGGGGCGGGGGAGGAGGCCTTCGGTGAACTGCTGGGGCTGACCCCGCGCGCGTGGAGCTAGTGGGCGCTCCGCAGGCTCTGACGCCTTCCGGGAAGTTGGGGTAAAAATATTTCGGTGAAGACCGAAGTATTGAGTGTAGGGTCGGGGACCATGAAGACCCACTCGCGTGCCCTTCCGCCCGGCCTCCTCACCGTCGGAGCCGTGTGCTGCACGGTGTTCGCCTGGGCGTCCGCCTTCGTGTCCATCCGCAGCGCCGGAGCCGCCTACTCGCCGGGGGCGCTCGCCCTCGGCAGGCTGCTCGCCGCCTCACTCGTCCTCGTCGTGATCCTCCTCCTGCGCCGCGAGGGCCTGCCGCCGCGCGGCGCCCGCCGCGGCATCCTGCTGTCCGGCTTCGTGTGGTTCGGCGGTTACACGGTCGCGCTGAACTGGGGCGAACGCCTCGTCGACGCGGGCACCGCGTCCCTGCTCGTGAACACCGGGCCGATCCTGATGGCGCTCCTCGCCGCGCGCCTGCTCGGTGAGGCCCTGCCACCGCGGCTGCTGACGGGAATGGCGGTCTCCTTCGCCGGCGCCGTGGTCGTCGGCCTGTCGATGTCGTCCGGCGGCGACGGCTCGACCTCGGTGCTCGGGGTGGCACTGTGTCTGCTCGCGGCGGTGGCGTACGCGACGGGCGTCGTCGCGCAGAAGCCCGCGCTCTCCTTCGGGACGCCGCTGCAGATCACCACGTACAGCTGCCTGACCGGGACCGTGGCGTGCCTGCCGTTCACCGGGCAGCTGGTGGCCGAGATCCCGCGGGCCCCGCTCTCCGCGACCCTGAACATGGTCTACCTGGGCGTGGTTCCGACCGCCCTCGCCTTCACCACCTGGACCTACGCCCTCGCCCGGATGCCGGCGGGGAAGCTCGGCGCGACGACCTACGCCGTGCCGGCCATCGTCGTCCTGCTGAGCTGGATCCTCCTGGGCGAGGTGCCGGCCTGGCTGACCCTGCTGGGCGGTCTGCTGTGCCTGGCCGGAGTGGCCGTCTCCCGCTACAGTCCGCGCGCCCGGAAGGCCGCCGGGGTACTGGCGGACGGGCCCGCGCCCGGAGCCGCCGACGCGCGAGGGCGGTAGGGCGCGGCGGGGGCGGACAGTCGCCGGAACACCCGACCGGCAGTGCCCGCAGACCTCCGTACCCCTCCGTACCTGACAGGTCTTCCCGGACTTGACCAGCTCTGGAAGCGCACCGGGACGGCCGAGACACCGCTGATTACTGTGCCGGAGTCGCACGCGATCGACGTGCGGTTTCGGGGGATCGAGCAAGCCACCCCTGTCAATCCACGGACAGTCACAGGGAGCAGAAGTGAACCGCACGAAGTTGTCGATGTTCGCCGTACTCGTCGTCACGGGCGCGACCGCGCTGACCGGCTGCAACAAGGACGGCGGTGCCGCGGGCGTCGGCAGCGACGGGAAGGCGATCTACAAGATCGGTTTCCAGGGCCCGCTCACGGGCGAGAGCTCCGCAATCGGTGTGAACATGGAGAACGGCGTCAAACTGGCCGTCAAGCAGGCCAACGCCCGCGGCGACCTGCCCTTCCACGTCGAGTACGCCGCATCCGACGATGCCGGCTCCCCGGACCAGTCCCCGGCCGCGGCGCAGAAGCTCATCGACGACGAGAGCGTCGTCGGCCTCGTCGGCCCCGCGTTCTCGGGCGCGGCCAAGGCCTCGGGCCGGCTGTACTCGGAGGCGAACCTCGTCTCCGTCTCCCACGCCAGCAACCCGAGCCTGCCCGAGCTGGGCTTCCGCTCCTTCGTGCGCTCCGTACCGAACGACAACGCCCAGGGCGGCGCGATGGTCACGTACTTCACCAAGAAGCTGCAGACCAAGAAGGTCTACGTCGTCGACGACAAGAGCGAGTACGGCGTCGGCCTGTCCAAGGTCGCCGAGAAGCAGCTCAAGGAAGCCGGTGTCGAGGTCGTCAAGGCCAGCGTTCCGGCGAAGACCCCCGACTACACCGCCGCCGCGACCGCCGTGAAGCACTCCGGCGCCGACGCGCTGATCTACAACGGGCTCTACGCGGACGCGGCGCCGTTCGCCAAGAAGCTCAAGGACGTGGGCTTCGACAAGCCGAAGATCGCCAGCGACGGGACGTACGACAAGAAGTTCACCGAGCTCGCCGGCGACGCGGCCGAGGGCTGGCTGCTGACCTGCCAGTGCCTGGACGCCAACGTCGACCCGGGCACCAAGCAGTTCGCCGAGGACTACAAGACGGAGTTCAAGGCCGCGCCCGGCCTGTACGCCGCCGAGTCCTACGACGCCACCAACCTCATCATCGAGCAGATCAAGTCGCTCGGCGGCGGCGACGGCGGCGACGTGCGGCGCGAAGCCGTCCTGGACAAGGTGAAGAAGGCCAACTACAAGGGCCTCACCCGGCAGTTCTCGTTCAAGGAGAACGGAGAGTTCGCCGGCAACGGCATCTACCTCAGCGAGGTCCAGGGCGGCCGGATCACCCTCAAGGGCAACGTCGACACACTGGTCAGCGCGGGCTGACGAGCGATGACACTCCTGGAATTCCGCGACTACCTGGTCCCGGGCCTCGCGCTCGGCGCGCTGTACTCCGTCATCGCCATCGGCTACACCCTGGTCTACGGCGTGCTCAAGCTGATCAACTTCGCGCACAGCGAGGTGTTCATGCTGGGCGGCTTCGGGGCGCTGATCGTGCTCACCGAGATCGCCCCCGGCCACCCCTCCGGGCTGGTTTCGGTCCTGCTCGTCCTCCTCGGTCTGGCCGTCTCCGGCCTGGTCGGGGCGGGCACGGCCTTCGGTCTGGAGAAGGTCGCCTACCGGCCGCTGCGCAAGCGCAACGCGCCCGCCCTGATCTTCCTGATCAGCGCCATCGGCGCCTCGTTCTTCCTCTACAACCTCGCGGGCAAGCTCTTCGGGCGCGACCCCAAGTCCATGCCCGCGCTCTTCGACAACGGTGTGCTCTTCCACGTCCTCGGAGCACCGGTCGACGTCATCAAGCTGCTGCTGATCGCCGCCGCGCTGGCGATGATCGTCGGGCTGGACCTGCTGGTGCGCCGCACCAAGCTGGGGTCCGCCATCCGGGCCGTCGCACAGGACCCCGAGGCCGCCGGCCTCATGGGCGTCGACATCGACAAGGTCGTCTCCCGTACGTTCGTGATCGGCGGCGCCCTCGGCGGAATCGCCGGTTTCCTCTTCGGGCTCAACAGCCAGGTGTCGTTCACCATGGGCTTCGTCCCCGGCATCACGGCCTTCGCCGCGGCCGTCCTCGGCGGCATCGGCAACATCCGCGGGGCCATGCTCGGCGGGATGCTCCTCGGCCTGGTCGAGACCTACAACGTTCCGCTGTTCGGGGAGGAATGGCGCTACGTCGCGGCCTTCGTGGTCCTGGTCGTGGTGCTGATGTTCCGCCCGACCGGCATCCTCGGCGCGAAGCTCGGGAGGATGGCATGAGCACCACGCTGCACGGCGCGAACGCGGTGGCCCCCGGGCGGGCTCCGGCCGCTGCCGCCGCGGGCCAACGGGCTCCGGCCGCTGCCGCCGCGGGCCGCCCCTCGGCCGAGGCCCTGGCGGCCCTGCGCCGGGTGCGCTGGTACCAGCGTCCGCGCTGGCGCAGGCTCGGCACCCTCACGGCGGTCGGCGTCCTGCTGGCCGTGATGACCGGGGAGCAGGGGTCCGGAGCGGACCTGCTGTTCTCCCTGCGTACGACCTTCACCGGAGCCGCGCTGTGGGGCTGGATCGCAGCGGCCGTCGCCCTCTGGGCGGTCGCCGAGTTCGGCGCCGCCCCGCGCGCGGCCGTGGCCTCCGGCGCCAAGGCCGCCGCCGCGCCGCTGACCAGGATCCGCCCCGCGCTGGAGCGCCGCCCCTGGCTGCGCGTGACGCTGGTCGTGGCCGGGCTCGCCGCGGCCGTGTTCCTGCCGCTGTTGTTCGACCGGTCCACGAACCAGGTACTCGTCGACTGGGTCGGCATCTACATCCTGCTCGCCCTCGGGCTCAACGTCGTCATCGGCTGGGCCGGCCTGCTCGACCTGGGCTTCGTGGCGTTCTTCGCGATCGGCGGCTACAGCACCGCCTTCTGGAGCGGACAACTGCCCGTCAAGCCGCCGTTCGAGCTGAACCCGTTCCTGTCCCTCCCCGTCGCGATGCTCACCTGCCTCCTCGCGGGCATCCTGCTCGGCGCCCCCACCCTGCGCCTGCGCGGCGATTACCTCGCCATCGTCACCCTCGGCTTCCACGAGATCATCTACCTGATCGCCAAGAACGCCGAATCGGTGACGGGCGGCTCCCTCGGAGTCTTCGGCATCCCGCACTTCTCCGTGGACCTCGGTCCCGTGCAGTACCGCTGGGGCCTGGACCCGCTGGACTACCTGTGGCTGCTCATCGGCCTGATCACGGCCTTGGTGCTGGCCTTCCGCACGTTGGTGCGCTCCAAGATCGGACGCACCTGGGAGGCCATCCGCGAGGACGAGGTGGCCGCGGCCGCGCACGGCGTGGACACGGTGAAGTACAAGCTGATGGCCTTCGCCATCGGTGCCTCCACCTCCGGAATCGCCGGCGCCGTCTACGCCAGCAAGGTCGGGTTCATCAACCCCGAGAACTTCCCGCTGCTGTACTCGGTGCTGGTCCTCGCCTACGTGATCTTCGGCGGGATGGGCTCCATCCCCGGCGTCCTGCTGGGGGCCGCACTGCTGGCCTATCTGCCGCACGGCCTGAAGGACGTGGTGGACCAGAAGGACCGGTTCATGTACCTGGGCGCCCTGCTGGTGGTCATGATGATCTACCGCCCGCAGGGACTCCTGCCCGCCAGGCGCCGCAGGCGCACCGTCCGCACGCGGGAGGAATCATGACGGCCACACTCGCAGAACGCACGACAGCGGCACCCCGCACCTCCGCTCCCGTCCTTCGGGTATCGGGCGTGACGCTGCGCTTCGGCGGTCTGGTCTCCCTCTCCGAGGTGGACCTCACGGTATGCCGGGGCGAGATCCACGCGGTGATCGGCCCCAACGGCGCGGGCAAGACCTCCCTGTTCAACTCGCTCACCGGCGCCTACACACCGCAGGAGGGGCGCGTACTCCTGCGCACCGACGCCGGTACGGAACACAGCCTGATCGGCCGCAAGCCCCACCACATCAACCGGCTCGGTGTGGCCCGCACCTTCCAGAACATCCGCCTCTTCTGCGCCCTGACCGCGCTGGAGAACGTCAAGGTCGCCGCGGAGAGCGGCACCCGCTCCGGACCGCTGAGCATCATGCTGGGCCTGCCCCGGGCGAAGGCGGAGGAACGCGCCGCCGAGGAGAAGGCCCAGCACCTGCTCGCACTGGTGGGCCTCGACGACCGGGCCGAGGAGCGGGCCGACTCCCTCTCCTACGGCGACCAGCGCCGCCTGGAGATCGCCAGGGCGTTGGCCACCGGCCCCCGGCTGCTCCTCCTGGACGAACCGGCGGCGGGCACCAACCCCACCGAGAAGCGGGAACTGGCCGCGCTGATCCGCCGTATCAACCATGAACTCGACATCAGCGTGCTGCTGATCGAGCACGACATGCCCCTGGTGACCTCGGTGGCCGACCGGGTGACCGTGCTCAACTTCGGCAAGGTCATCGCCTCCGGCTCGCCGTCCGCGGTACAGCGCGACCCGGGGGTCGTGGAGGCCTACCTCGGCGCCTCCGACACACACTCCCGGCAGGAGGAGCCCCGATGACCGTCGCGATACGACACCAGCAGCGGACCGCCGCCACCCCACCGGCCCGCGCGATCCTGGAACTCACCGATCTGCACGTGTCCTACGGTGCGATCAGCGCGCTGGGGGGCGTCGACCTGGTCGTGCGCGAGGGCGAGGTGGTCGCACTGCTCGGCGCCAACGGCGCCGGCAAGACGACCACGTTGCGCACCATCTCCGGCCTGCACAAACCCACTGCGGGAGCGGTGCGGTTCTGCGGGGAGCGCATCGACGGCATCCCCTCCCACTCGGTCGTGGGACTCGGCATCGGCCACTCGCCGGAGGGCCGCAGGGTCTTCGCCGACATGACCGTCCTGGAGAACCTCCACATGGGCGCCTACCGCTTCACACGGCTGCGGCAGGAGGACCTGGAGCGCGTGTTCGCCCTCTTCCCCCGCCTGGCCGAGCGGCGCACTCAGCAAGCCGGCACGCTCTCCGGCGGCGAGCAGCAGATGCTCGCCATGGGACGCGCCCTGATGGGCCGCCCCGAACTGCTGCTCCTCGACGAGCCCTCGATGGGCCTGGCACCGCTGGTCGTGGCCCAGATCTTCGAGATCGTCAAGGAGATCAACGCCCAGGGCACCACGGTGCTCCTGGTCGAACAGAACGCCGCCCAGGCCCTCAAGATCGCCGACCGCGGCTACGTCCTGGAGACGGGCCGGATCGCCCTGCACGCCCCGGCCCACGACCTCCTCGACGACCCCCGCATCCGCACCGCCTACCTCGGCGAGACCACCGCCTGACGCAGGCCGACCATGCGTCTTCTCCCTCGAACGGGATGACCGCTGCCCGGAAGCCCCGCTGAACAGCAGCGCGGGCAGCGGTCGCCGTCGGGGTGTCGGGGCCGTCGGCCGGACGGAGGTCGAATCCCGGCCACTGCCGGTCGCCCCGTATCGAGTCCGCTGCCCCGCTCCGTGCATCCTCCGCCGTGGCCTGCGCCGCGAAGACGGCATGCCGCTGCCCGCGAGTCCGTGATCGTCACCACGGGCCCCTACGCGCGCCGGCGCGGCGATCACCGTGACCAACTCCCGGTGGGAGCCTTCGGAGGCGTCACCTCCGCCGGTCGTGGACCGAATCGAACCCGACCGCGAAGCCCGCGTCGCGGGCCCGGCAGGCCATCGCGAGGCCGCGCGAATTCCCCACCCGAGCCCACCCTGTGGGGAAGGAAAGATTCCGGGACCGATTCGACTCCGACTTGATTCAGCCTGAAATAAGGGTTCTCCCAATTGAACTCACAGGAGGCAATCTCATTACTACGAGGAAGGCCAACCGCCTAGGAGACGGAGGGTCGCCGATCGGTAGGGAGTTTGGCTATGTCAAGGATCGTTATCGTGTCGGGGAGTCTGCGCCGGCACTCCGTGAACAGTGCTGCTCTCGCCACCATCCGCAGCATTATCGACCGGCGTGACGGTGAAATCCACACGTCGGAGATCAGGGTCGCCGATCTTCCCTACTACAACGAAGACCTGGACGTGGGTCCCGGGCCGGCCGCGGTAAGTGCCGCACGCGAGCTGCTCATCGCATCCGATGCCGCGATCATCAGTACACCGTCCTACAACGGCGCCATGACAGGGGCGTTGAAGAACGCCCTCGACTGGCTTTCCCGGCCGTGGAAGGCGAGTTCGCTCACCGGAAAGCCCGTCGGGCTCCTCACCGCTTCCCCCGGGAAGTACGGCGGCGTCGATGCGCAGCCCGACACGCGCAGGGTCCTCGAAAGGTGCGGCGCCGTACTGATCGACCATGCGCGGGTGGCCATCGGCAACGCCGAACTCCTGGTCGGCCGCGACGGGACCATCACCGAACCCTCGGTGGTGGCGGAGCTCGAAGGCCTCGTCGACGCCACGGTCGCCGCCGTACGCGGTCGCCACCGAGTCCCCGTCGCGGCCTAGACGGCAAGGCACCCTCGGACCCACCCACAGACATGCCCGCCGAGGCCAGGCGCTGGCCTCCAGCCGGGCAAAGCGATTCTCCACCAGCAGAAGGAGGTGATTTCCATGAAGAAGATCGTTCGTCGCGTCGTCCGGGGCGACATCTGATGATCCGGTCCCGCCCCTCGTATCGGGGAGGAGGTGATTTCCGTGAAGAAGGTCGTCCGCCGCGTGACCCGCAACAAGATCTGAGCCGTGCCCTACGGGGCCGCCGGATCATTCCCGGTATCGCGCAGTGGGGGAGGTGTCTTCCATGACCAAGCGCATCGTGCGTCGTATCACCCGCAACAAGATCTGAGTCCCCCGGACCGGATCTCACCCGATACCGCACCCGCAGAAGGAGGTGAATTTCCATGGAGAAGATCGTTCGCCGTGTCGTCCGTCACGACATCTGATGCGGAAGCTGCATCTCGGCTGAGGGGTAGACCCCTCGGGCACTTGTCTCCCGGGGAAAGCCGTCGGCTTTCCCCGGGGGCTGTCCCATTGAACCCATTTACCAACAGGGGGTATTCCCATGGCGAACCTGGAGCGCCTTACCCGCATCGTGAACAGTCCCGGCCGGGGCCTCCTGGGCGCCGATGCCCGTGGTGGTCTGCACTGGCTCGACCGCGATCTCAACGTGCTGAGTTCGTCCCGTTCCTCCGCCCCGTCGCAGGACCCCGCGGGCGACCCGGTCTATGCCGTCACCTTCGTCGACGACTGGATCATCACGCGCGACAAGACGGGCACGATCTCCCGCTGGCACGCCGACACCCTGCGGCTCTCCGACCGCCTCGACGCCGCCGCGACCGCCGACACCTCGTTGCTCCTCGAAGGCGAGCAGCCCGCCCCCACCATGCTCCGCGGCATCGGCGTCTGGGACGGCAAGCTCTACACGAACAACGGGTACTTCCAGCTGGTCGTCATCGACCTGGAGACCTTCACCATCGAGCGGATCACCGAGTGGCCGCACGGCTACGACATGCTCGAATGGTTCTGCACCGACGCCCCCGGGGTGCATGCCGTCTCCGACCGGTCCGGCCGCATCCACCTCGGCTCGCTGCCGGAGCTCTCGTTCCCGACGGTCGTCCAGGTCGACAGGTCCAACGTCCACCGGGTCGTCTACGACGCCCGGCACAACCGCCTCTGGGCTCTCGGCGACGCGGGCATCGGGGAGACCCACAACATCGCCAACGGCGTGATCACGGTCGGTCTCGACGGCACCATCGGCGAGCGCTTCGACTACGCGCGCAACGACGTCGAAGGCCTCGTCTTCTCGCCCGACTTCTCCTCCGTCTACACCGGCGGCTTCGACGGCGAGCTGCTGATCTTCGACAACACCGAACCCGAGCTCCGCGTGGCCAAGCGGGTCGGCGGCTTCAGCCACCAGATCATCGACATCACCGTCGACGAGTACGGCGACGTCTACACCCTCACCCAGGACGGCGAGGTGACCGCGCTGACGGCGGACGGCACCGTACGCGCCCGGCTCGGCTACGAGCGCCAGTGCGTGTGGGACCTCCAGCCCGTCCCGGGCGACGACCGCGCCCTGCTGGCCGCGACCGACGACGGCACGGCCCTGCTGCGCCTGGTCGAGCAGGTCTCGGGCCACCCGGCGCTCGTCCTGGCCGGACAGGAGTTCTCGGGCCTCGGCTTCACCCGCCGTCTCGTCACCCTCGACGACGGCTGGGCGGGAGTCTTCTGGCCGGGGACCGTGCGCCGCGTCTCCGGCGCGGGCCAGGTGGTGTGGGAGCGGCGGATGCCCGCCATCTCGCACACGCTCAGCCGCTCACCCGACGGCAGCCGGCTGCTCGTCGCCTGCAACGCCGGCGCGATCGAGCTCGACGCCGCGACCGGTGAGGAGCTGTCCCGGATCGACGACCTGCCCGCCAGCGCCTGGGCGGGCGCCTACCTGGACGACGGCAGCCGGCTCATCGCCACCCGCAACGGGGTGATGGCCGCCTACTCCGCCGAGGGCGAGCCCACCTGGACCACCGAACTCGGCAGCTACCCCAAGCGCCTCCTCGTCGACGGCGACCGGGTACGCGCCACCGGTGGCGGCGGCATCAAGGAGTTCGAGGTGGGCCAGCCCCAACTCGGGCAGCGCTTCACCGAGTTGCTCGACAACACCGGCGAGAACTGCGTCGTGGCCGACGGCATCCTCGTCGCGATCACATACGGCCTCCAGGTCGCGGCGTACGACCACGAATCCGGTGAACTGCTCGGGCTCCACGAGGATCTGCCCGACTTCCCCAAGGGCATCGCCCTGCTGCGCGGCCAGGACGGCACCACGTACGTCGTCATCGGCGGCCGCGGTGGATTCCTGCGGCTCTACCGGCTGGACCGCAGCCGCAAGGACAGCGTCCTGACCGCCGTGCGCGACCTGTGGCTGCCCACCTCCACCGGCGACTACCCGAACGCCGGCGCACGATGAGCTCTCCCGCGGCCACCACCACGCCCAAGGCCGGCCCCGCCTCCGACCCGGATGCGGTGGTCGAGCCCTCGCCCTTCCAGAACCCGCGGTTCACGGTGTTCGCCGCGGGAAACGCGATCAACAACATCGGCGAGGCGATGTACGCCACGGCCCTGCCGTTGCTCGCCTACCGGCTGACCGGCTCGCTCGCCATCATGACGCTGCTGGCCGCCGCGGTCCCCGTCGGCATGCTCCTCGCACCCTCCCTGGGCTGGGTGGCCGACCGCTGGGGGCCGCGGGCCCTGGTCGTACCGGGTCTGCTGCTGCAGGCCGCCGCGGCCCTGGTCATGAACCTCGTCCTGCACGCGGGCACGCCCACCCCGGCCTCGCTCTTCGTCTGCGCGCTGCTCGTCGCGATCGGCGGCGCCGCGTACCGGACGGGCTGGATGACCGGAGTGCCGGGGATGTTCCCCGACTGCCCGGTGCGCGCGCGGGGGACGCTGAACAGCCTCTTCTTCGCCGCGACCCTCGTCGGCCCCGTGGTCTTCTCCCTCTGCCTGCCCTTCATGGGCTACGAGGGTCTGCTGTGGCTCAACCTGGCCACCTTCTTCGCCCCGGTCGCGGTCTGGGCGATGGGCGTGCACCCGCCCCGCGTCCGGCCGGGCGGCCCGGGCGCGGGCCGCAACTGGAAGCTCTCCGAGGGCTGGAAGGCGATCGTCGCGGACCGCCGCGTCCGCGACATGCTCATCGTCCAGGTGGTGCTCGCCCTCACCTGCGGTGCGGGCTTCGAAGCCCTGGTCGTCTACTCGCTGGGCCACACCTGGCACCTCTCCGACCGCGCCGTGAGCGCCGTCATCACCGTGATGAACGCGTGCATGCTCGCCGGCAACCTGCTCGTCGCCCAGCGCAAGCGGATCCGCCCGTGGATCGCCCTGACGCTGGGCATGACGGCCTGCGGCCTGTCGCTGCTGCTGCTGGCCGTGCCGTGGTGGCCGGTGTTCCTCGCGGCGGTCGCGCTCGGCGCGCTCGGCGAGGGCGCCGTCCTGAGCACCGTCGTGATGATGCGCGTCAAGTACCTGCCCGGCCCGGTGCTGGGGCGCGCCTCGGGACTGATGTGGCTCATCACCGGCGGCGCCGCACTGCTCTCGCCCGCCGTCACCCCCACGCTGACCGAGGCCGTCGGAGCACGGGGGACCTTCCTCGTGCTGGGCCTGGGCGCATGCTCCGCCCTCTGGTACCTGAGGCGAGGCCGCAAGGACTGGGCCCGGCCGTCCGCGCCGGTCGCCTCCGAATCGAACGTCTAGGAGGAAACACCATGCAGGAAGTTGCCGAAGTATCCCGCAGGACGGCCCACGCCGGGCCCTTCCGGTCCCGTGCCACGGTGCGCTCCGAGGTGCGCGTCCCGATCGGCTCCGGGCCCGGCCCCCAGATCGACGCGCAGGTCATGACCTTCGACGGACTGGCCGACGGCAAGGAGCACCTGGCACTCCAACTCGGTGTCCGCCCGGCCGACGGCGTCCCCCTGGTCCGCCTCCACTCGGAGTGCCTGACCGGCGACGTCTTCGGATCGGCCCGGTGCGACTGCGGTCCGCAGCTGCACGAGGCCCTGCGGATGATCGACGGCGTCGGCGGCGTGCTGCTCTACCTGCGGCAGGAGGGCCGCGGCATCGGCCTCTACAACAAGCTCGACGCGTACCGGCTCCAGGACGACGGCCTGGACACGTACGAGGCCAACCGCGCCCTGGGCCTCGGCGACGACCTGCGGGACTACACGGCCGCCGCGCAGATGCTGCGGACACTGGGGATCACCGAGGTCGATCTGCTCACGAACAACCCCGACAAGTCCGGCCAGTTGACCCGGCACGGCATCGCCGTGCGCAGCACCGTGCGGACAGGGGTCTTCGCCAACCCCCACAACATCTCCTACCTCACGGCGAAGGCCGACAAGACGCTGCACACCATCAGTCTCAAGGAGAAGATCGCGTGATCAAGCACCAAGGCCCGATCAGCGGGGTGGCAACCTTCGGTGACCGCTACGTGGCCACCGCGGGCTACGACAACCAGGTCATCCTCTGGGACGCCGCCGGGCACACGCCCCTGGCCCGCGGCGTCCACGACCATCTGGTCAACCAGGTGGCGTTCAGCCCGGACGGCTCGCTGCTCGTCACCTCCTCCAGCGACTACACCGCACGTCTGTGGTCGGTCCCCGACCTGCGGCTGCGCGCGGTGCTCGGCGACCAGAAGGACGACGTGGAGATGTCCGTCTTCCACCCGGAACAGCAGCTGGTCGCCACGGCCTCCCGCGACCACACGGTCCGCGTGTACGACTTCTCCGGCGCCGTCGTCCGCCGCTTCGAGGGCCACACCGCCGATGTGATCTCCGTCGAGTGGCTGCCCGCCACCGGCGAGCTGATCTCCTCCAGCGACGACGGGACGATCAAGCGCTGGTCGCTCGCCACGGGTGAGATGACCGCCGACATCGACCTCGACGGCGTCGAGACGGACACCATCGCGATCACGCGCGCCGGCGTGGTGTTCGCGGGCAACGACGACGGCGCCATCATCCGCATCGAGAACGGCGAGACCGCGTACGTCCCGGCCCACGACGCCGGCATCAAGCGCCTCGTCCTCAACTCCGCGACCGGCGCCCTCGTCAGCCTCAGCTACGACCGCTCCCTGCGCGTCTGGGACACGGCCGAGGGGCTGCGCCCGCTGCACACCGCCGAGTTCCCCGCGGAGATCTGGGCCCGCTCCTGTGCGTTCCTCGACGACCACACGCTCGCCTTCGCCACCTTCGGCTCCACGTACGCGACGTACGACACCCTCTCCGCGACCTGGAACCTGGACCTGGTGGAGGGCACCCGGTGCGTGAACGCCGTCACCACCCTGCCGGACGGGCGCACCTACACCGTCGGGGACGCGGGCGTCGTCCGCGTCGACGGGGTCGAGGCGGGACGCCCGGACAGCCTGTGCAACTTCCTGGTCCCCGTGGGCGGCCGGGTCCTCACCGGCGGCCAGCTCGGCCGGGTCTTCGACGCCGACACCGGCGAGACCCTCCACCAGCACCGCTCCCCGCTGAACTGCGCGGCGGCCTTCGAGCGCGACGGCGTACCGCACGTGGTCGTCGGCGCCTACACCGGTGAGGGCCTCGTCTTCGCCGTACGGGCGGACGGGGTGGTCGAGCACGTGGCGACGCTCCCGCTGCTCGCCAACGCCGTGAAGGGCCTGGCCGTCTCCGGCGACACGATCTTCGCGGTGTGCGCGGACGCCTCGGCCAGCTGGTTCAGCGCGCAGACCCTCCAGGAGACCGCCCGCGTGGAGGAGGCGCACACCCGGATCGCCAACGGCTGCGCACCGCTGCCCGGCGGCCGGTTCGCCAGCGTCAGCCGGGACCTGGTCCTGCGCCTGTGGGACGGCGACGGTGCGACGGCCGTATCCACCCCGCACGACCACTCCATCAAGTGCGTCGCCGCCTCCGCCGACGGAGCCCTGGTGGCCACCGGCTCGTACGGGGGCACGGTCGCCGTCTACGACACGCGCACCGGAGCCTGGCCGTACGTCGGCAAGCCGACCACCGCGGGCATCTCCAGCCTCCACTACGCGCCGGAGGCGGACACCTTCCTCGCAGCCTCGTACGACGGCTCGGTGTACCCGGTCCCGGCGGCCCGGGAGGTGGGCGGCGTGTGACACCGCGGGTTGTTGGGCGAGTGCCGCCGCGCCGCTCCGCCGCGGCGCGGCGGCACTCTGGGTTCCCAGGGCGGTACGCGGCGGCAGCTGGTGGATGGGTGTCCATCATTCGACTGGCATATGCACACTTCTGGACGCACGGCGGCATGATCGGGCCGCCCCTCGGTGAAGCTCGTGGCGTACGGCAGCCGCCGCTGTCACCAAGGGAAAGGCAGCAAACGTCCATGTTGATCGTCCAGCTGGCCCTCGTCTCGGAGACTCAAACCAACCAGATCAGCCCCTCGCAGCTCACCCGGGTGGCCGCCGCCCTGCAGAAGCAGGCGACCCGCGATTTCGGTCCCATCTGGGACGTCAACGCAACCGTGGACGCCTTCGACAGACTCGAGGACGTTCCCGTCGGGTACTGGCCGCTGATCGTGGTCGACGACGTCCCCGACGCGGCCGGGTTCCACACGGATGAGAACGGACAGCCGTTCTCCCTGATCGAGTTCGGCGCGAGCTGGTCGCTGACGGCGAGCCACGAGATGCTGGAGATGTGCGCCGACCCGTTCGGGAGCCGTCTGGTGTCCGGCAAGTCTCCCCACCCGGACCAGGGCATGGTGGAGTTCCTGGTGGAAGTCGCCGACCCCTCGGAGGCCGAGGAGTTCGGCTACACCATCAACGGCATGCTCGTCTCGGACTTCTTCACGCCGAGGTTCTACGACCCGGTTCCCGTCGACGGTGCCCGCTACAGCTTCGGTGGTCACATCAAGAAGCCGAGGCAGGTGCTGCGCGGCGGGTACATCAGCTGGCGGGAGCCGGTGTCGGACGAGTGGTGGCAGCAGACCTGGTTCAGCGGGAAGGAACCGACGTTCCGCAGCCTGGGGCGCCTGACCGGCAGCGGCAGCCTCCGCGAGGCCATCGACTCCAAGACCAAGACGGTCAGCCGCCTCGCCGTGAGCGGTCCGGCCTCCAAGTCCTTCAGCGCCGCGAAGGCACTTACGGCGCGGGCCAAGGAATCCACCGGCGCCCGGGCCGAGGCGTGGCGCGTCCAGATCGAGAGCCTGAAGACCTCGAACCCCGCCGCAAAGGCCTGGAAGGGGAAGGGCAAAGGGAAGGGGAAGTGAGGGCGGCCGAAACCGCGCGCGGTCGTCGGCGGCTCCGTCAGGGAGGTCGTCGTGAGCGATGACGCCCAGGAGCGCAAGGACCGCGCGGACAAACTGCGTCAGAGGTTCCGTCGGCCCGAGCCCGGTTCGTCGGGTCCGGCCCCTGAGGACGAAGAGCCGCCGGAGGGGGAGAGCCTGAAGGAAGGCGTCGAGCGCCGCATGCGCGAACTGGATGAAGCCGACGGCGAGGAGCACCCACCGCCCCCGGACGACGACAGGTGACCGAACGGCGTTCCGGCACGGCAGGCCGCCGCCCACCACCCCCACGCAGTGCCCTCGCCGGCGGAAGCCCGGCCGGAGCGCGCAGGAGCGGCGCCGGGAGTGGCGCCGGTAGAGCCGGCGGGTAGTCGGCGGGATGTCGGCCTTCCGCCGGGGCTGTCGGTGATCCATCGGCGAAGTGTCGGTGGCCGCTGGAACCGTGGGTGCCGGGCTGCCCAGGAGGGACAGCCGCAGCCGCCTTCAACAGCGAGGGAGCCCGTCGCCATGTCGTCCATATCCTCCGCCCCGCCCTGGAACGTCCACCGGTTGCCCCGTGCCGATGGCCGGGTCTTCCTGGTCACCGGCGGCAACGCCGGCATCGGGTACTTCGTCGCCGAGCAGTTGTCGGCGACCGGAGCCACCGTCGTACTCGGCAGCCGGGACCCTGCCAAGGCCGAGGCCGCCACGGCCGCGATCCGCGCGCGTGTCCCCGGCGCGCGGGTGCGGGCCGTACGACTGGACCTCGCCGACCTCTCGTCGCTCGGAACCACGGTGGATTCACTGGAGGTGGAACGGCTCGACGCGGTC
>NZ_LGDB01000241.1:0-29659 GCF_001279655.1 Streptomyces sp. WM6372
CGGTGGGACCGGTGGGGCTGGTGGGCGGGGCGGGCGGGGAACCGCGCCGCGGCCCGCCGTACGGGCCCTGCTCTCGGCTTTCCACATGCGGCTGGCCGCCGAGATCTACGCCAGGGCCGACCTCCTCACCCCCGGCAACGCGCACGCCCGCCGCTGGCAGGAGCGCTGCGGCGCCACCCGCGACCGGCTGCGGACGGTGTACCCGGGGATGGAGGCGGACCGATTCGCCACCGTCGGCGAGGACCCGGACTGCGGGGACCCCGACACCCTGGTCTGGGTGGGCCGGATAGAGCCGGCCAAGGACCTGATCGCCCTGCTGCACGCCTTCGCCGAGGTGCGCCGGGCCGCGCCGGGCACCCGGCTGCGGATCTTCGCGACCGCCGTGGTCCCCGGCTACCTCGCCGACTGCCGCTCGCTCGCCGCGCAGCTCTTCCCCGACGAGGCCGCCGACGCCGTCACGGTCGGGGAGAACCCCGTCACCTTCGAGGAGATCGGCGGACCCGAGGCCCCTTCGCCGGCCCACGCGTACGGCTCCGGACGGGTGGTCGTGCTGTCCTCGGTGATCGAGGGCTTCCCGATCACGCTGGCCGAGGCGATGCTCTGCGGCCGCGCCACCGTCTCCACCGACGTCGGCGCCGTCTGCGAGGTCATCGGCGGGACGGGCCTGGTCGTCCCGCCGCGCAACCCGCGGGCGCTGGCCGACGCCTGCCTGTCGCTGCTGCGCGACCCCGAGCGGGCCCAGCGGCTCGGCGCGGCCGCCCGGGCGCGGGCCCTGGAGCTGTTCACCGTCGAGCAGAACGTGGCCGCCTTCCGGGACATCTACCTCCAGCTGCTGGCCCACGGACCGGCCCGGGCGGAGGGCGGGATCCCCTTCGAACAGCCCCTGGAGGCCCGGGTTCCGGGGCACTGGACGAGCCCGACGTGGGCGGGTGCCGGGGTGGACCGGGCGGCTGCCCCGGGCCGGGACGCGGGTTCCGCTTCGGCGCGGACAGCGGGCGCGACGGCCCCGGGCGCGACGGCCCCGGGAGCGCGGTCCGGGACCGAGACGGCCCCGGGTGGACAGGCCCCTGGCGCGCAGGCCGCGACCGCGGTGGCTCCCGGCGCGGCCGCCACCGCGATGGCCCCGGGAGCGCAGGCCGTCACCGCGGTGGCCCCTGGTGCGCGGGCCGTCACCGCGATGGCTCCGGGCGCGGCCGTTACCGCGATGGCGCCTGGCGCGCAGGCCGCGACCGCGGTGGCTCCGGGCGCGCAGCACCCGAGCACGACCACCACCACGGCCACGGAGGCGACCGTATGACCCTGGACGAAGCCGCCCCCGTCGCCTCGGCCCCCCGCCGCAGGTCCGCCGGGGATCCCGTCAAGACGCTGCTGCACCGCCACCGGGCGCTCTGCGAGCGCGCCGTGGACCCGCTGGAGATCGCCGCCGGGCTGGAGGCGCAGGGCATCACCGACCGCACCGCCGCGCGCTTCCGGCACCGGGACGTGTTCTCGCTCGCCGAGGAGCTGTACGCCCGCACCCCGCGCGGGGACGAGCCGGCCGCGCCCTCCGCCGTCCCGCCCTCCGACGCCCGGGCGTTACGGGGCTTCGGGTACGCCCTGCTCCCCGGGGCGCTCGCGCTCGGGGCGAGCTCCGCCGGGGTGCCGTTCGCCGGGCCCGTCGCCGTGCTCGTCACCGTCGCCGCCCTGGTGTGGCCCGCCAGGCCCGGGCGGGCCGCCGCGGGGCGGTTCCCGTACGCCGTGCTGCTGCTCGCCGCGGCCGCCGTCGGCTGGGCGGTGTACCGCGCCGGCGTCCCGCTCGGGGTCGGCCTGGCACTGGCCGCGGCCCCGGGGCACCTGGTCGGCACCGTGTTCGCCGCCCGCGCCCGGAGCCGGCTCGCCGGGAGCCGGGCCCTGGAGGACTTCGCCGACCGGGCCCGGCCGCTGCTCGTCGCGGCCGTCCTGGTCTTCGGTGCGGCCGCCGCGGGAGCGGCCGCGCTCGCCGGGACCCCCCTCGCCGGCGCCGTACCGCTCGCCGTGCTGCTGTTCCTGACCCGCCTGCTGCTCGGGCACGGGGCTCCGCGCGGGCCCGTGGCCGCCGCCCTGGCCCTCGCCCTGGTCCCGATCCCGCTGGCGGTGCCCGCCGCAGGGGCGGGGCTCCTCGTACACGCCGTCCTCGCGCTGTCCCGGGCGTCCGCGCACGCCCGGCCCTGAGCCCGGCCGCCCCGCCCCTTCCCGCCGCAGCTCTTCGGAGCCGTACCCCTACCCACCCCTACCCCCGACCCCGCCCATCGACCAAGGAGACACAGGATGACCGGCCAGCCAACCAACCAAGGGGACGCGCGATGAGGGTGTTGCTGATCGGAGCCAACGGATACCTCGGCCGCTACGTCGCCGACCGGCTGCTCGCCGACCCCGCCGTGCAGCTCACCGCGCTCGGCCGCGGCGACGACGCGGACGTCCGCTTCGACCTCGCCACCGGCAGCCCGGGCGCCCTCACCCGGTTCCTCGACGCTGTCCACCCCGGCGTCGTCATCAACTGCGCCGGGGCCACCCGCGGCGGGGCCCGGGAACTGACCCGGCACAACACCGTCGCCGTGGCCACCATCTGCGAGTCCCTGCGGCGCAGTGGCTGCGGGGCCCGTCTCGTCCAGCTGGGCTGCGCCGCCGAGTACGGGCCCAGCCAGCCCGGATCGTCCACGGCCGAGGACGCCGTGCCGAGACCGGGCGGACCGTACGGCGTCAGCAAGCTGGCCGCCACCGAGCTGGTGCTCGGGTCGGGTCTCGACGCGGTCGTCCTGCGGATCTTCTCGCCCGTCGGGCCCGGCACCCCCGCCGGCTCCCCGCTCGGCCGGCTGGCCGAGGCCATGCGCCGCGCGATGCAGAACGGGGACGGCGAGCTCAAGCTCAGCGGTCTCGGCGTGCAGCGCGACTTCGTGGACGTACGGGACGTCGCGCGGGCCGTGCACGCCGCCTCCCTCTCCGCCGCCCAGGGCGTCGTCAACATCGGCACCGGGCGCGCGGTCCGGCTGCGGGACGCGGCGGCGGTACTGGCCCGGGTCGCCGGGTACGGAGGCGCCCTGCACGAGCTGGACGTACCGCAGCAGGGCCAGCACGGGCCGGGCCACGGCCCTGGGCACGGCCACGGACCGGGTCACGGGCCGGGGCTCGTCCACGGCCACCAAGGCGGCGGCCGGCCGCCGGGGCTCGCCGCCATCGGCTCCCCGCGCTCCGAGGCGACGGCCGAGCAGCTCGCCGCCGGTGCGGTGACGCCCCCGTACCCGTACCCCGACGGCTGCGGCGCCTGGCAGCAGGCCGACGTGCGCACGGCCCGGGACCGGCTGGGCTGGCGGCCCCGGATCGGCCTGGAGGAATCCCTCGCGGACATCTGGATGGAGGCGGCGTGCCGCATCTGACGACCGCGGCCACGGCGGCCGCCGCGACCGAGGCGGGCCGCCTCGGCCTCGGCGTCCCCGGGTACGCGCACCCGCTGCTCGCGCCGGTCGAGTGGGCCGAGCTGACCCGGCCCGGGACCCCGCTGCACTGGACGGTGCTCAACGTCACGGACGGGCCCGGCGGCCGGCCCGATCCGCACTGCACGGAGGCCGCGGGCAAGCTCCGGGAGGCCGGCGGGACCGTCCTCGGCCATCTCGCGATGCGAGACGGTTCCCGCTCGTTCGGCGAGCTGGTCTCCGACGCCCACCGCTTCCTCGACTGGTACCGGGTCGGCGGTTTCTACCTGGCCGGCGTTCCGGCGGACCGGGCCGAACTGGCCGCCGTGCGCCGGGTCACCGACGCCCTGCGCGGCCTCGGCGAGGACCTCCGCATCGTGCTGGGACACGGCACGCACCCGTACGAGGGCTACGCGGAGGCCGCCGACCAGCTGGTCACC
Organism: Streptomyces sp. WM6372; assembly: GCF_001279655.1. Taxonomy (NCBI): domain Bacteria; kingdom Bacillati; phylum Actinomycetota; class Actinomycetes; order Kitasatosporales; family Streptomycetaceae; genus Streptomyces; species Streptomyces sp. WM6372. The sequence continues at coordinate 3,869 of NZ_LGDB01000241.1, forward strand.
TTCTCCGGGGCGTGGGCGGACTACCGGTGGTCGCAGGTGGCGGAGTGGACCGCCGAGCACCCGCCCGAGCGCTTCTGTCACCTGGTCCACGGGGTGCCGCAGACGCATCTGGAGGAGGCCGTCCGGATCGCCCGATGGCAGGGCGCCGGCACGATCTGGTTCACCGACCGGGGCGGGGCCGGAGGCAGCGATCCGTGGGCCTCGCTGCCCGCGTACTGGGACGAAATCGTCTCGCGGATCGGACCGGGTGTCTCGGAATGAAGAAGGGCGTGGCAGTGTTACGGGAAGAACCACCGTTAAGACTTAACCATCTACGGAGTCCCCGTGTCGCTGCCACCCCTGGTCGAGCCAGCCGCTGAGCTCACCGTTGACGAGGTCCGTCGGTACTCCCGCCACCTGATCATCCCGGACGTCGGGATGGACGGCCAGAAGCGCCTGAAGAACGCCAAGGTGCTGGCCGTGGGCGCGGGCGGCCTCGGCTCCCCCGCCCTCATGTACCTGGCCGCGGCCGGCGTCGGCACGCTGGGCATCGTGGAGTTCGACGAGGTCGACGAGTCGAACCTCCAGCGCCAGATCATCCACAGCCAGTCGGACATCGGCCGCTCCAAGGCCGAGTCCGCGCGCGACAGCGTGCTGGGCATCAACCCGTACGTGAACGTGGTCCTTCACGAAGAGCGGCTCGAAGCCGAGAACGTGATGGAGATCTTCAGCCAGTACGACCTCATCGTCGACGGCACGGACAACTTCGCCACGCGCTACCTCGTCAACGACGCCTGCGTGCTGCTGAACAAGCCGTACGTGTGGGGCTCGATCTACCGCTTCGACGGCCAGGCCTCGGTGTTCTGGTCCGAGCACGGTCCGTGCTACCGCTGCCTGTACCCGGAGCCCCCGCCGCCGGGCATGGTCCCGAGCTGCGCCGAGGGCGGCGTGCTGGGCGTGCTCTGCGCGTCCATCGGGTCCATCCAGGTGACGGAGGCCATCAAGGTCCTCACGGGCGTCGGCGAGCCGCTCGTCGGCCGCCTGATGATCTACGACGCCCTGGAGATGCAGTACCGACAGGTCAAGGTCCGCAAGGACCCCGACTGCGCGGTCTGCGGTCCGAACGCGACGGTCACCGAGCTCATCGACTACGAGGCCTTCTGCGGCGTCGTGTCGGAGGAGGCCCAGGAGGCGGCGCTCGGCTCCACGATCACTCCGAAGCAGCTCAAGGAGTGGATCGACAACGACGAGCCGATCGAGATCATCGACGTCCGTGAGAAGAACGAGTACGAGATCGTCTCGATCCCCGGCGCGAAGCTGATCCCCAAGGGCGAGTTCCTGATGGGCACCGCCCTCCAGGACCTCCCGCAGGACAAGCGCATCGTCTTGCACTGCAAGACGGGTGTCCGCAGTGCGGAAGTCCTCGCGGTCCTGAAGTCCGCGGGCTTCGCGGACGCGGTGCACGTGGGCGGCGGCGTGATCGGCTGGGTCCACCAGATTGAGCCCGAGAAGCCGGTCTACTAGGCCGGAGCAGTCCACCAGGCCGGAGCAGTCCACCAGGCCAGAGCAGTCCAGGAGGCCCTCACCCCGCGGCCGGGGTGGGGGTCTCCTCACGTGGTGACGCCTTGGTGCAGACGGTGTCGGCGGGGGGCACCTTCCCGTCCAGCAGGTAGCTGTTCACCGCGGCCTGCACGCACTTGTCGCCGCTGTTGTAGGCGCCGTGCCCCTCGCCCTTGTACGTGAGCTCCACGCCGACGCCGGGACCGAGCCGCTCCACCATCTTGCGGGCGCCCTCGTACGGGGTGGCGGGGTCACCGGTGTTGCCGATCACCAGGATGGGCGCGGAGCCGGGGGCGGAGACGTCCGGGGTCTCCCAGGCGCCCGGGACGGGCCAGTCGGTGCAGCTCATCATGGCCCAGCCGAGGAAGTCCCCGAAGACGGGGGAGGCCGCGCGGAAGGCGGGCAGCTTCGCCTTCGTCTGCTCCAGCGTGTACCGGCCCTTGGAGTCGGCGCAGTTGATCGCCGTGTTGGCCGCGCCGATGTTGCTGTAATGCCCTTGCTGGTCGCGGCCGTTGAGCGCGTCGGAGAGTGCCATCAGCAGCTGGCCCTGCCCGCCCTCGGCCTCGTCGAGCCCCTGCTCCAGCAGCGGCCACAGCTCCTGGGAGTACAGGGCCTGGGCGATGCCGTTGGTGGCGGCGGAGTCGGTGAGCATCCGGCCGCCGATGCCGGGGATGGGCTTGTCGGCCAGGCTCTTCTGGAGCTTGATGATGTTGTCCTCGATCTCCTTGGCGGTGCTGCCCTGGAGCCGGCACTCGTCGCCGCGGTTCACGCAGTCCTGCGCGAAGTTGCCGAGGGCGAGCTGGAACCCCTTGGCCTGGCCGAGCGCGCCCTCCTCGGAGTTCTGGGTCGGATCGACGACGGCGTCGAAGACGGCCCGGCCGACGTTCTTGGGGAAGAGGTGGGCGTAGACCCCGCCGAGCTCCGTGCCGTAGGAGATCCCGAAGTAGTTCAGCTTCTCGTCGCCGAGGGCCTGGCGGATCCGGTCGAGGTCGCGGGCGGCGTTCTCGGTGCCGACGTAGGGAAGCAGGTGCCCGGACTTGTCCTTGCAGGCCTTCTGGTACTTCTCCAGGTTCCCCACGAAGGCCTTTTCCTCCGGAGGCGTCTCGGGCGAGGAATCCTGCGCGTAATAGGCGTCGAGCTGCTTGTCGTCCTCGCACAGGACGGGGGCGCTGCGCCCCACGCCGCGCGGGTCGAAGCTCACGAGGTCGTACCGCGCCCGCAGGGCCTCGTACTCCTTGGCGGCGCCGGGCAGCGTACTGATCCCGGACCCGCCGGGGCCGCCGAAGTTGAACACGAGCGACCCGAGCCGCTTGCTCTTGTCCCGGGCCTTGGCCCGGATCAGCGCGAGCGGAATCGTCTCGCCCTCGGGCTTGGCGTAGTCGAGGGGCACGTGGAGCGTGGCGCACTCCCAGTCCTTGGGCGGTGCCTGCCCCCCGCCCTCGGCGACATCGGGGGCCTCGCACTCCCCCCACTTCAGCGGCGCGGCCCCCGGGGTCCCGCCGGCCTCGGGCTTGCCCTCGCCGCTGTCGGAACACCCGCTGACCCCGGCCAGCCCGAGAGCAACGACAACGGCAACGGCACCCCGCACGACGTTCTTGGCCATGCCCCCATCCTGCGTGCCCCCGACACCCCCCGCCCCCGCGCTGACCCATTCGGGGGCGCCCGGCGTGGTCAGGGACGACCTGGCGGCTTCAGCCGCCGGGAACGCTGACGAGCAGTTCCCTGAGGCCGATCCGCCCCGCTCCGCTGCCGACGAGGGTGACTTTGGCCAGTGGGCCGCGCCGCCTGGTTTCCGGCCGGGGCGGGTACCAGCGGAGCGCGGTCAGCCGAACCTCGACGCCGGGCACGCCGACGGCTCGGAACACGTACTTCGCGGGCACGGTGTCGTACGTGAAGACGATGATCCGGGAGGGGAACTCGCGGGCGTACCGCCGGGGTTCGGCGGCCTGCCACGCGGTGGCCCCGGCCGTGGCCGCCCGCCTGTCGCCCTGGCCGGCGATCCCGTTCGCGGCCTGCCTGGCCCGAGTGGTCGCCCTCCCGGGCTACGCCCCGAAGCCCCCGGTGGTGGGCGCGATCGAGATCGCCTGCTCGGCGGCCCTCCTGGCGACGGTGGTACCGCTCTTCGGAGGCTGACGGGCCGCTGACGGGCCCAGGCGGGTGCCGGGCAGGCCCGGACGGACGTCGGACCGGCGTCGGGCGGGCCCGGGCGCCGCCTAGATGGCCTCTTTCCGGGTCAGGTAGTTGAAGGACAGCCAGCCCGGCAGCACCGGCAGCCAGAACGTCATCAGGCGGAACAGCAGCACCGCCGAGATGGCGACCTCCTTCTCCAGACCCGCCGCGATCAGCCCCAGCGTCAGCGTCGTCTCCACCGCGCCGATGCCGCCCGGCGTCGGCGCCGCCGACCCCAGCGCGTTGCCCGCCAGGAACACCACCGCGATGCTCGCGTAGCTGATGGCCTGGCCGCCGCCGAACGCCCGGATCGACGCGTCCAGGCACATCACGAAGCAGCCGGTCAGCAGCAGCATGCCGCCGATGCCCGTCATCAGCTTCTGCGGCCGCTGGAGCACGTCCAGCATGCGCGGCACCACACCCGCGAACAGCGCCCGCACCCGCGTCGCCACGAACTTCCGCAAGAACGGCACCGCCGTCACCACCAGCACCAGCACCGCCACCGTCAGCAGACCCGCGATGACCGTCCGGGACGGCGTCATCTCCGGGGTCTTCTCGGTGCCCGTCAGGTAGCCGAAGGCCAGCAGCAGCAGGATGTGGCTCGCCAGACCGAACAGCTGCGAGGCACCCACGCTCGCCACCGCCAGCCCCGGCCGGATCCCGGCCCGCTGGAGGAACCGCGTGTTCAGCGCGACACCGCCGACCGCCGCCGGCGCCACCAGCTTCACGAATGACCCCGCCACCTGCGCGACCACCGTCCGCAGGAACGACACCCGCTCCGGCACGAACCCCAGCAGGCTCATCGCCGCCGCGAAGTAGGTGAGCGCCGAGAAGGCCAGCGCCGCCCCCACCCAGCCCCACTGCGCCTCGCCGACGACCGTCGCGAAGTCCACGTGCGCCAGCTGCGTGAGCAGGAAGTACGCACCGAACGCTCCCGCGATGAACGACACCAGCGTGCGCGGCCGGATCCTCTCCAGCCGGGCCGGCTCCACCGGCGCCTGCGGGCGGATCAGCAGCACCTGCCGGCGGATCTGGCTCAGCAGATCCTCCTCGCGGGCCCCGTCGAGGGCGTCGTCCAGTGCCTTCTTCTCGGCCTTCCGGTCCGCGGCCGTGGTCGCCGCCGACTTGGCCCCCGCCGACTTGGCCCCCGCCTCGCGCGCCGCCTTCGCCACCCGCGAGGACTCCAGTACGGCCTCCCGCTGCCGGTCGGCCCGCTCCCGCGCCAGCCTGCGCAGCGTCGCCCGCGTGGAGCGGCTCAGCGCGATCGGCTGGAGCAGCGGCAGACAGTCCGCCACCGCGTCCGGGCCGAGCACCGACACCGCCGACGCCACCGCGCGCTCCGCGCCGACCCGCAGCCCGAGCGTGGTCAGCAGCTGCGCGATGTCCATCCGGAGCACCAGGTCCCCGGCCGCGATCTCGCCGCCGCGCAGGTCGGTGAGGACGACATTGCCGGAACGATCCACCACGAGCGCGTCGCCGGTCAGCCGCCGGTGGGCGATCCGCCGCGACTGGAGGGCCCGTACCTGCTTCCACGTGTTGTGGGTCAGGTCGTCGGTGATCTCCTCGTCGGCGAGCGCGTCGAGGGGCCGGCCGTCCAGGTGCTCGTACACGAGCATCACGGCGTCCGGGCCGAGCTCGGAGGTGGCGATCAGCTTCGGTGCGTTGGCCCCGGCCGCGATCGCCGCGTACGCGAGGAGCGCCTCCTGCTCCAGCGCCTGGCGCAGCGACTGGAGGCTGCGCCGCGTCGTGATGCCGCGCAAGGTGAGCCGGCGCCACACCCGGTAGAAGAACCCGTGCGCCTGCTGCTCGCGGTCGACGACGGTGACGTCGAGCGGCGGGCCGTCCTCCAGCGTGACGTGGTAGCGCCGGCCCCGGTCGCTGACCTCCGAGGCGTCGGCCCCGTCCGGAAGCTCCGCGCGCATGGCGCTGACCGGCTTGAAGCCGACCCGGCGCAGGCCGGCCAGCAGGGTCTGCCCGGTGGGGCGGACGTTCGGCGAGCCGACGGCGTACAGGGTCCCGTACGCGACGCTCCAGCCGATCAGCACGGTCAGGATGATCGAGAAGGGGGTGGTGTACCCGCTGACCAGCATCGCGAAGGCGTCGAGCAGCAGCACCACCCACAGCGCGACGCGCCAGCGAGGCCTGCGGGTCATGCCGACGGCGGTCATGTACGCGATGACGGGCGCGAGGTAGCCGTGCACCGGGTCGGTGATGGGGCCGCCGATGCTGGTGGGACGGGTGAGGGCGTCCTGGATGGTGTCGGACGCGGCCTGGGAGACCCACAGGTCGGTGGCGAGGGTCACGCCGTGCGCGAGGACGGCGGCGAGCACGCCGTCGGCGATGCGCAGCCCGTCCCGCTTGATCAGCCGCTCGATGGCGAAGGCCACGGGTACGAGCAGCACGGCGATGCTGGACACCAGCCCGGCGACCTTGATCAGCAGATCGGGGGCGGCGCCGGTGCCCTGGCTGATGTCGGCTTCGAGGCCGGCGGTGGTGCGGTGCGCGAAGGCGGCGATGCCGAGGACGACGGCGATGCCGAGGACGCCGACGAGGAGGCGTACGAGGTCGGAGGGGCGGTGGACGCGGGCGGCGAGCAGCGGCTCGTCGACCTCGACCTGCTCGGCGGACGCGGAGGCGCGCCCGTGCGGCCCGTCGGCGTCGGCCGCGGGCGCGGGCGCCTTCCCGGCCTTGGCCCGGGCCCGGGGTTCGCGCGTGACACCGGCCTCGGGCTCGGGCTCGGGCTCGGACTTGGCCTCGGGCTCGGCCTCGGGCGCGGGTGTGCCTCCGGGGCCGGTCCCGGTTCCCGGCGCGGGCGTACCCCGGCCGGGGGGCTCGTCGGGGAGCTTCCCGGACCCGGGGTGCGGGTCTGGGCGCGTGCTGTCGTCCTCAGCCGCGCCGTCCGGAGGGCTCACACCCTGCTCCTTCGTCGTCACTTCCGTCTCTTCTTGATCACGTATCACCAGTCACCGCCCGGAAGATGGTGGCACGGACCGACGTACGGGCGGGGCATCAGGGTGCGCGCCGGTACGGAAGGAAACCTTCCGGGAACCGGTCCGTGATGTACGGCACCATGGGCGGAATGAGCGAAGAGCTGCCCGCGTACGCGGAGCGGGTGCTGGAGGCGGCCGAGCGGATTCCGCCCGGCCGGGTGATGACGTACGGGGACGTCGCCGAATGGCTCGGTGAGGGCGGACCGCGCCAAGTCGGGCGCGTGATGGCCCTGTACGGGGGAGCGGTGCCCTGGTGGCGCGTGGTCCGGGCGGACGGCCGGCCGCTGCCCGGCAGCGAGGTCCGGGCCCTGGAGCACTACCGCACGGAGGCCACCCCGCTGCGGCTGACCGCCGGCGGAGAGGCCCGGCTGAACATGCCGCGGGCGCGCTGGGACGGCCGGGAGCAGAGCGCCGCACGGGACGAGGGTCACATCTGACAGCTTCGGCCATGCGGGGCCGGGGCGGGCGGTCGAGCGCCCGTACGGGCGACGGTCGGCGGCCCCTCCGTCCCCACCTCGGGGAACTGCGCGGGACCCGGCGGTTGCCGTAGCGTTGCCTCTTCGGCTCCGCCGGGCGCGGCGGCGACCGCGCCGCCCGCAGCACCCGAAGCAACGGCAGGAACCGCAGGAACCGCAGCATCCGCAGACCCACCAGGACCGGCACCCCACGTGATCACCTCTCCATCCGACCGCACCGAGCGGCGGCGTACGCGGACCCCTGACGCGTACCGCCTCGTGCGCACCGGGCAGGAACGGGTGGATCCCCCTGTTCTGGACGCAGCGCAGCAGGCGGTGGTTGACCACACCGACGGCCCGCTTCTCGTCCTGGCCGGACCGGGTACCGGGAAGACGACCACGCTGGTCGAGGCGGCCGCGGCCCGGGTCGAAGCCGGGGTGGACCCGGACCGGATCCTGATCCTCACCTTCAGCCGCAAGGCGGCGGTGGAACTGCGCGACCGGGCCGCCCTGCGGCTCGGCGGGGCGCGGGCCCCGCAGGCCACCACCTTCCACTCCTTCTGCTACGGACTGGTCCGCGCCCAGCAGGACACCGACCTGTTCGCGGATCCGCTGCGGCTGCTGTCGGGCCCGGAGCAGGACGTGATGGTCCGCACCCTGCTGGACGGGCAGCGGCAGATCCGCTCCATCCGCTGGCCGGACGACCTGCGGGCCGCGCTGACCACGCGCGGCTTCGCGGACGAGGTCCGCGCGGTGCTCGCCCGCGCCCGCGAGCTGGGCCTCGGCCCGGCGGCGCTGGACGCGTTCGCGACGCGGCTGGGCCGCCCGGACTGGAAGGCCGCGGCCGCGTTCCTGTCGGAGTACCTGGACGTCCTGGACATGCAGGGCACGCTGGACTACGCGGAGCTCGTACACCGGGCCGTCCTCCTGGCGGAACGCACTCCGTCGCTCGCCGGGTCCTACGACGTGATCTACGTGGACGAGTACCAGGACACGGACGCCTCCCAGCTGCGGCTGCTGCGGTCCCTGGCCGGCCCGGCGGGCACGCTGATCGCCTTCGGCGACCCGGACCAGTCGATCTACGCCTTCCGCGGCGCCGACATCAACAACATCCTGGACTTCCAGGGCTCTTTCCCCGGCGCTGCCGTCCACGCCCTGACGGTGGGCCGCCGCTCGGCCGCGAACCTCCTGGCGGCAACCCGCCTCCTGACCACCCGCATGCCGGTCCCGCGCCTGCCGTCGGCGGCGGTCCGCGCCCACCGCTCCCTGACCCCGGTCCGCGAGGGCGGCGGGGTGGAGGTGTTCACGTACCCCACGGCCGGCGCCGAGGTGGACAACATCGCCGACATCCTGCGCCGGGCGCACCTGGAGGACGGCGTGCCGTGGCAGGACATGGCCGTCCTGGTCCGCTCCGGAGGCCGCACCCTCCCGGCGATGCGCCGCGCCCTGATCTCGGCGGGGGTCCCGGCGGAGACGGACGGCACGGACACCCCCCTCCGCCACGAACCGGCGATCACCCCCCTCCTGACGGCCCTGCGCACGGCCGCCACCCCCCTCCCCGCAGCCGACGGCTCCGGCCGGCCCGACGCCTCGGCGGAGGCCACCGCGGAGGCCGGCCCGGCGGACGCGACTGCAGCCACCGAGCCCGAGCCCGAGCCCGGGTCCGAGCCCGGGTCCGAGCCCGGGTCCGAGCCCGGGTCCGGGTCCGAGCCCGGGTCCGACTCCGCGGCCGGCCCGGCCCGCCTCGGAGGCGAGGCCGCCGGCGTCTCCGGCCTGCCCGGGCAGCGGCAGCGTGGTGGTTCCGCCGACGGCACGGCGCCTGACGCGGCGGGTGCCGCCGAGGCCGGGCCGGCGGGGGAAGAGGACCCCGCGGACGACGCCGCGGAGGCCGGCCCGGCGGACGCGACTGCAGCCCCCGAGGCGGCCGAGCCCGAGACCGAGACCGAGCCCGGGTCCGACTCCGCGGCCGGCCCGGCCCGCCCCGCGGACGACGCCGCGGACGAGGCCCGGTCCGGGCCCGCCGCAGGCGATGGCGTCGACGCCGGGTGGATCGGGGTCGAGGCGGCGCTGGCGCTGCTCACCTCGCCGCTCGGCGGGATGGACGCCGCCGACCTGCGGCGGCTCGGGCGGGCCCTGCGCGACGAGGAGCGGGCCGCCGGCATCAAGGTGCCGGCCCCCTCCGACGTCCTGCTCGCCCGCGCCCTCGCCGAGCCCGAACGGCTCACCGCCCACGACCCCGCGTACGCCCGCGGAGCGCAGCGCCTCGGACTGCTCCTGCGCAAGGCCCGCGAGCTCCTCCAGGGCGGCGGCACCGCCGAAGAGGCCCTGTGGACCCTCTGGGAGGGCACCCCCTGGCCCCAGCGCCTGGAGCGCAGCGCCCGCCGCGGCGGCGCGGGCGGCCGCAACGCCGACCGCGACCTCGACGCCGTCTGCGCGCTCTTCGACACCGCCGCCCGCGCCGAGGACCGCACCGGCGGCCGCGGCGCCCTCAACTTCCTCGAACAGCTCGAAGCCGAGGACATCGCCGCCGACACCCTCACCACCCGCGCCACCCGCTCCGAGGCCGTCCGCCTCATGACCGCCCACCGCTCCAAGGGCCTGGAGTGGTCCCTGGTCGTCGTGGCCGGGGTACAGGAAGGGCTCTGGCCCGACCTGCGCCGCCGCGGCTCCCTCCTCGAAGCCGACCGCATCGGCCGTGACGGCCTCGCCGAGCCCCTCACCCCCGGTGCGCTCCTCGCCGAGGAGCGCCGCCTCTTCTACGTCGCCGCCACCCGCGCCCGCGACCGCCTCGTCGTCACCGCCGTCAAGGCCCCCGCCGAGGACGGCGACCAGCCCTCCCGCTTCCTCACCGAGCTCGGGGTCACCCCGAAGGACGTCACCGGCCGCCCCCGCCGTCCCCTCGCCGTCCCCGCGCTCGTCGCCGAACTGCGTGCCACGACCGTCGACCCCGACGCCTCGCCCGCGCTCCGCGAGGAGGCCGCCCGACGCCTGGCCCGCCTCGCCGCGCTCACCGATCAGGACGACCGCCCGCTGGTCCCCGCCGCGCACCCGCAGCGCTGGTGGGGGCTGTACGAGCCCACCGCCTCGGCCGTCCCGCTGCGCGACCGGGACCGGCCCGTCGCCCTCTCCGGGTCCGCCCTGGACCAGCTCGCCAACACCTGCTCCCTCCAGTGGTTCCTCGGCCGCGAGGTCAAGGCCGACGCCCCCTCCACCGCCGCGCAGGGCTTCGGCAACGTCGTCCACGTCCTCGCCGACGAGGTCGCCTCCGGCCGCACCCCCGCCGACCTGGCCGTCCTGATGGAGCGCCTCGACTCCGTCTGGGACGCCCTCGCCTTCGACGCCCCCTGGAAGTCCCGCCAGGAGAAGGACAACGCCCGCGCCGCCCTGGAGCGCTTCCTGCGCTGGCACACCACCGACCGCGGGGGCCGGGCGGCCGTGGCCACGGAGCACGCGTTCGACGTCACGCTCGAAGCGGGTGACCACACCGTCCGGATCCGGGGTTCCATGGACAGGGTCGAATCGGACCCCCAGGGGCGCGCGTACGTGGTCGACTTCAAGACCGGCAAGGCCGTGCCCACCAAGGACGAGGTCGCACGGCACCCCCAGCTCGCCGTGTACCAGCTCGCCGTGCGCGAGGGCGCCGTCGACGAGGTCTTCGACGGGGTGCGCCCCGAGGCGGGCGGCGCCGAGCTCGTCCAGCTGCGCCAGGGCGCCGCCCAGCGGGACGGCGGCGAGACGGTGCCCAGGATCCAGGCGCAGCAGCCCCTGAACGGCGAATGGGTCGGCGACCTCCTCGCCACCGCCGCCGGCCGGGTCCTGGACGAGCGCTTCGCGCCCGCCACCGGCAAGCACTGCGACCACTGCTCCTTCCGCAGCTCGTGCAGCGCACGCCCGGAGGGCCGCCAGACGGTGGAGTGAAGCGGGCCGTTCGACGCCCGGCGGCCCGCCGGTGATCGACCGGCCGGTGAGACGGCGGCCGGGAGTGTCGGTGGGTCCGGCTAGCCTCTTCACGTGTCCGCGCGTCCGTCCGTCCTCACCGACCCCGAGCAGCTCAAGGAGCTCCTCGGCATCCCTTTCACGCCCGAACAGCTGGCCTGCATCACCGCCCCCGCCGCCCCACAGGTCATCGTGGCCGGCGCCGGCTCCGGCAAGACCACCGTCATGGCCGCCCGCGTCGTCTGGCTGGTCGGCACCGGAGCGGTCGCCCCCGAGCAGGTCCTCGGCCTGACCTTCACCAACAAGGCCGCCGCCGAGCTCGCCGAGCGCGTACGCAAGGCCCTCGCGCGGGCCGGCATCACCGACCCGGACCCTTCTCCGGCCGAGGCCGACGCGGCCGGCGGCGAGCCGCGCATCTCCACGTACCACGCCTTCGCCGGACAGCTCCTGACGGACCACGGCCTGCGCATCGGCCTGGAGCCCAGCGCCCGCCTCCTCGCCGACGCCACCCGCTTCCAGCTCGCCGCGCGCGTGCTGCGCGAGGCCCCCGGCCCGTACCCGGCGCTGACCAAATCCGTCCCCGACCTGGTCAGCGACCTGCTCGCGCTCGACGGCGAACTCTCCGAGCACCTGGTCACCCCGGCCGAGCTGCGCGCGTACGACACGGAGCTCCTCGACGCCCTCGCCGGCGCCAAGCTCACCAACGACGACCTGCGCAAGGTCCCCGAGGCCGTCCGCGGCCGCCTCGAACTGCTGGAGCTGACCGAGCGCTACCGCACCGCCAAACGCTCCCGCGACCTGCTCGACTTCAGCGACCAGATAGCCCTGTCCGCGCAGCTGGCCACCACCCGGCCCGAGGTGGGGGCACTGTTGCGCGAGGAGTTCCGGGTGGTCCTGCTCGACGAGTACCAGGACACCTCCGTGGCCCAGCGGCTGCTGCTGTCCGGCCTGTTCGGCGGGGGCAGCGGGCACGCGGTGACCGCCGTCGGCGACCCCTGCCAGGCGATCTACGGCTGGCGCGGCGCGTCCGTGGCCAACCTGGACGATTTCCCCGAGCACTTCCCGCACGCCGACGGGCGCCCCGCGACCCGGTTCTCGCTGAGCGAGAACCGGCGCAGCGGCGGCCGCCTCCTCGACCTGGCCAACGAGCTGGCCGCGCCGCTGCGCTCGATGCACGAGGGCGTGGAGGCGCTGCGCGCGGCGCCGGGGGAGGAGCGGGCGGGCTCGGTCCGCTGCGCGCTGCTGGACACGCACGCCGAGGAGCTGGAGTGGCTCGCGGACTCGGTCGCGCACCTGGTCCGTACGGGGACGGAGCCGCGCGAGATCGCGGTGCTGTGCCGGTCGGCGCGGGACTTCGCGCAGATCCAGGCCGTACTGGTGGCCCGGGACGTGCCGGTGGAGGTCGTCGGGCTGTCCGGGCTGCTGCACCTGCCGGAGGTCGCGGACCTCGTCGCGGTGTGCGAGGTGCTCCAGGACCCGGGCGCCAACGCCTCCCTCGTCCGGCTGCTCATCGGCCCGCGCTGGCGGATCGGCGCGCGCGACCTGGCGCTGCTGGGCCGCCGGGCGCGGCAGCTCATCGGCCGCGCGCCCGGCGAGGTGGACCCGCAGGAGCGCCTCGCGGCGGCGGTGGAGGGCGTGGACCCGGCGGAGGTCGTCTCCCTGGCCGACGCGCTGGAGACGTTCCTGGACGGCTCCGCGGCCGCCTCGGACGACCTGCCGTTCTCTCCCGCGGCCAGGGTCCGCTTCGCCCACCTCGCCCAGGAGCTGCGCGACCTGCGGCGTTCGCTCGCGGACCCGCTGATGGACGTACTGCACCGGGTGCTGGGCGCGACCGGCCTGGACGTGGAGCTGTCGGCGTCGCCGCACGCGCTGGCCGCCCGGCGGCGCGAGTCGCTCTCCGGGTTCCTGGACGTGGCGGCCGGCTTCGCGTCCCTCGACGGCGAGGCGAGCCTGCTGGCCTTCCTCGGCTTCCTGCGCACGGCGGTCCAGTACGAGAAGGGCCTGGACCACGCCCTCCCCGGCGGGGAGAACACGGTGAAGGTGCTCACCGCCCACAAGTCCAAGGGGCTGGAGTGGGACGTGGTGGTGGTCCCGGACCTGTGCGCGGGCTCGTTCCCGAAGGAGAAGGCCCCGGAGCCGTGGACCTCGTACGCCAAGGTCCTTCCGTACGGTCTGCGCGGTGACGCGGACACCCTTCCGGCCGACCCGGCGTGGACCTCGGCGGGCCTGAAGTCCTTCAAGTCCGCCCTGAAGGAGCACAAAGCGGTGGAGGAACTCCGCCTGGGCTACGTGACGTTCACCCGCCCCCGCAAGCTCCTGCTGGGCTCGGGGCACTGGTGGGGCCCGACGCAGAAGAAGCGCCGGGGCCCGTCCCCGTTCCTGTCCTCCCTGCACGCGCACTGCGCGGCGGGGCACGGCGAGATCGAAGCCTGGGCGGAGGAACCGGACCCGGACGCGGAGAACCCGTCCCTGGCCACGGAGTCCACCCCGGACCAGTCCTGGCCGCTCCCCCTGCACCCGGCGTCCCTGACCCTCCGCCGCGCGGCGGCGGCCCTGGTCGAGTCCCACCTGGCCGCCCCGCAGCCGGAGCCCGCCCCGGAGCCGGAGCAGGACCCCTACCTGTGGCCCCCGGACTGTGAGGAGCCGTCGTACGCGGAGGAGCCCGCCGCCGGCGCGCCGGACGACGATGACCTGTGGGCCCCGGACGAGGCCACCGCTTCCCCGCCGGGCGCCGCCGCAGCATCCGTCCCGCACGCGCGTGGCGGACGGCGTACCGCGGGAAGGGCCGCCCTCACCCCCGAAGAGGCCCGGGCCGTCGCCTCCTGGGACCGGGACCTCGACGCCCTCGAAGGCGAGCTGCGGCGCGCCCGCGCCGCCGTGCGCGACGTCGAGCTCCCGGCCGCCCTCTCCGCCAGCCAGCTGCTGCGCCTCGCCGCGGACGAGCAGGGCTTCGCCCGCGACCTCGCCCGCCCCATGCCGAAGCCCCCGCAGCCCGCGGCGCGCCAGGGCACGCGCTTCCACGCCTGGGTCGAGTCCCGCTTCGACGAGCTCCCGCTGCCGCTCCTCGACGTCCTCGACCCCGCCACCGAGCTGCCCGGCTCCGACCAGGACATCGTCGACGAGGCCGACCTCGACTCCCTCAAGGCCGCCTTCGAGCGGAGCGAGTACGCCGAGCGCACCCCGTACCGCATGGAGGTCCCGGTCCAGCTCACCCTCGCCGGCCGCGTCGTCCGCGGCCGGATCGACGCCGTGTACCGGACCGAGGACGGCGGTTACGAGATCGTCGACTGGAAGACCGGCCGCACCACCGAAGCCGACCCCCTCCAGCTCGCCGTCTACCGCCTGGGCTGGGCGGAGACCACCGGCACGCCCCTCGACCGCGTCACCGCCGCCTTCCTCCACGTCCGCAGCGGCCGCGTGATCCGCCCCCGCGACCTCCCCGGCCGGGACCGTCTTGAGCGGATCCTCCAAGGCAAATCGGGCACGGAAAGTGACCGGCACCCCGACAGTTAGGCTCGTAGGCATGAGCGAAACCCCGGCGGACAGCGTCGTCCGCACGTACATCGACACCCACCGCGCCGCGTTCCTCGACGACCTGGCCGAGTGGCTGCGCATCCCCTCCGTCTCGGCCCAGCCCGAGCACGCGGACGACGTACGTCGCAGCGCCGAGTGGCTCGCCGCGAAGCTCAAGGAGACCGGCTTCCCGGTCACCGAGATCTGGCCCACCCCCGGCGCTCCCGCCGTCTTCGCCGAGTGGCCGAGCGCGGACCCGGACGCCCCGACCGTCCTCGTCTACGGGCACCACGACGTGCAGCCCGCCGCGGTCGCCGACGGCTGGCACACCGACCCGTTCGAGCCCGTGGTCCAGGGCGGCCGCATGTACGCGCGCGGCGCCGCCGACGACAAGGGCCAGGTCTTCTTCCACACCCTCGGCGTACGGGCCCACCTGGCCGCCACCGGCGCCGAGGCCCCGGCCGTGCACCTCAAGCTGCTCATCGAGGGCGAGGAGGAGTCGGGCTCGCCGAACTTCCGCGCCCTGGTCGAGCGCGAGGCGCAGCGCCTCGCCGCCGACATCGTGATCGTCTCCGACACCGGCATGTGGTCCGAGACCACCCCCACCGTCTGCACCGGCATGCGCGGCGTCGCCGACTGCGAGATCGACCTGTACGGGCCCGACCAGGACATCCACTCCGGCGCCTTCGGCGGCGCCGTGCCCAACCCGGCCACCGTCGCCGCCCGCCTGGTCGCGGCGCTGCACGACGCCGACGAGCGGGTCACCATCCCCGGCTTCTACGACAACATCGCCGAGCTCACGGACGAGGAGCGGGCACTGATCGCCGAGCTGCCGTTCGACGAGTCCGAGTGGCTGCGCACGGCCAAATCGCACGCCGCCGCGGGGGAGAAGGGCTACTCCACCCTGGAGCGGGTCTGGGCCCGCCCGACCGCCGAGGTCAACGGCATCGGCGGTGGTTACCAGGGTCCCGGCGGCAAGACCATCGTGCCCGCCTCCGCCCACCTGAAGCTCTCGTTCCGCCTGGTGTCCGGGCAGGACCCGTACGAGGTCGAGGCGGCCGTCCGGGACTGGGTCGCGGCGCGGATCCCGGACGGAATCCGGCACTCCATCGTCTTCGGCGCCCCCACCCGGCCCTGCCTGACCCCGCTGGACCACCCGGCGCTCCAGTCCGTCGTACGGGCCATGGGCCGGGCGTTCGGCGAGAAGGTCCGCTTCACCCGCGAGGGCGGCTCCGGACCGGCGGCGGACCTCCAGGACGTACTGGACGCGCCCGTCCTGTTCCTCGGCATCTCCGTGCCGTCCGACGGCTGGCACTCGCCGAACGAGAAGGTCGAGCTGGACCTGCTCCTCAAGGGCGTCGAGACGGCCGCCTACCTGTGGGGCGACCTGGCCGCCTCCCACGGGAAGCCCGCCTGAGGCACCCACAGCCGTATCGAATCACCGAGTCACCGAGTCACCGAGTCATCGCGTCACGAGTCACGAGTCACGAGTCACGAGTCACTGAGCCTGCCCGTGTCCCACCACCGGGGGAGTTGGAAGTACCTGTGAGCACCCATACCGAGCACCCGATCTCGCTCGCCGCGCCCAGCGGAATCGACCGCGCCGCGCACCACCGCCTCGACGAGGCCTGGCTCGCGGCCGCCTGGAGCCACCCGACGACCCGCGTCTTCGTGGTCTCCGGCGGTCAGGTCCTGATCGACGACACCCCCGACGGCGGCACCGGGATCGTGATGACCCCGGCCTTCGAGGCGCCGGTCACCGAGACGCACCGCTACTTCCTGGGCACCGACGACGACGGCGTACGGTACTTCGCGCTCCAGAAGGACTCCCTGCCCGGCCGGATGGACCAGTTGGCCCGCCCGGCCGGCCTGCGCGAGGCCGGGCTGCTCCTCTCCCCGCGCGACGCCGGGCTGATGGTGCACGCCGTGGCCCTGGAGAACTGGCAGCGGATGCACCGCTTCTGCTCCCGCTGCGGCGAACGCACGGTGGTCGCGGCCGCCGGGCACATCCGCCGCTGCCCGGGCTGCGGCGCCGAGCACTACCCGCGCACCGACCCGGCGGTGATCATGCTGGTCACCGACGAGCACGACCGCGCGCTGCTGGGCCGCCAGGTGCACTGGCCGGAGGGACGGTTCTCGACGCTGGCCGGGTTCGTGGAGCCGGGCGAGTCGATCGAGCAGTCGGTCGTGCGCGAGGTGTGGGAGGAGGCGGGCATCAAGGTCGGCGAGGTCGAGTACGTCGCCAGCCAGCCCTGGCCGTTCCCGTACAGCCTGATGCTCGGCTTCACGGCGCGCGCCACGACCACCGAGATCACGGTCGACGGCGAGGAGATCGAGGAGGCCCGCTGGTTCTCCCGCGAGGAGCTGCGCGCCGCGTTCGAGTCGGGCGAGATGCTGCCCCCGTCGGGGATCTCCATCGCGGCCCGCCTGGTCGAGCGCTGGTACGGGGAGCCGCTGCCGCGCTCGGTCGGGTAACGCTCGTCACACGGCGGCGCGCACGGCGTGGCAGACAGTGGCGGACAGCAGAAGGCCCCCGCCGAGGGCGGGGGCCTTTCTGTGTGCGCACTGCGCAACGCGCAGCGCGCCGTGCGCGGGGGCTGCGGGTCAGACGGCGAGGGCCTGCTTGACCTGGGCCAGGCTCGGGTTCGTCATGACCGACTCGGCACCGGCGGCGGACTTCACGAGCACGGTCGGAACCGTCTGGTTGCCGCCGTTCGCCTTCTCGACGAACGCCGCGGACTCCGGGTCCAGCTCGATGTTGATCTCGTTGTACGCGATGCCTTCCCGGTCCAGCTGGGTCTTCAGCCGGCGGCAGTAGCCGCACCAGGTCGTGCTGTACATCGTGACGGAACCCGTGTCCTGCATGCTGCGCTCTCCTCTGTGGGGTCTGGGTGGTCCGAGTACTCGAACGTACGGGACCGCGGGGCCATTCCCGCACCCGCGGTACGGCCGTGACGTCCAAGTACGTCAAGTGCGTCCGGTAAGCCCATGCGATGAATGCGCGCACCCTGTGGACAACTTTCCCGCCCGCCCCTCGGGACCTGGCAGCATGTTGGGGTGACATCAGCAACGCACCTCTCCTCCTTTCCCGCCGGCGCGGACTCGGCCGACGCGGTGCTCCTGGGCCTGGACCCGGAGCAGCGCGAGGTCGCGACGACCCTGCGCGGGCCGGTGTGCGTGCTGGCGGGCGCGGGCACGGGCAAGACCCGGGCCATCACCCACCGGATCGCCTACGGGGTCCGCTCCGGCCAGCTGATGCCGGCCAGTGTGCTGGCCGTCACGTTCACCAACCGCGCCGCCGGCGAGATGCGCGGCCGCCTGCGCTCCCTCGGCGCGGGCGGGGTGCAGGCGCGGACGTTCCACTCCGCCGCCCTGCGCCAGCTCCAGTACTTCTGGCCCAAGGCGATCGGCGGCGAGGTGCCCCGGCTCGTCGAGCGCAAGGTCCAGCTCGTCGCCGAGGCCGGCGCCCGCTGCCGCATCCGGCTCGACCGGGGCGAGCTGCGCGATGTCACCGGTGAGATCGAGTGGGCGAAGGTCACCCAGACCGTGCCCGCCGACTATCCGGCGGCCGCCCTGAAGGCGGGCCGCGAGGCCCCCCGGGACATGGCGGAGATCGCCCAGATCTACGGGGCGTACGAGCAGCTCAAGCGCGACCGCGGCACGATCGACTTCGAGGACGTGCTGCTGCTCACGGTCGGCATCCTCCAGGACCGCCACGACATCGCCGAGCAGATCCGCTCCCAGTACCAGCACTTCGTGGTGGACGAGTACCAGGACGTCAGCCCGCTCCAGCAGCGGCTGCTGGACCTGTGGCTCGGCGAGCGCGACAGCCTCTGCGTCGTCGGCGACGCCAGCCAGACGATCTACTCCTTCACCGGCGCCACGCCGGACCACCTCCTGAACTTCCGCACCCGCTACCCGCGGGCCACCGTGGTCAAGCTGGTCCGCGACTACCGCTCCACCCCCCAGGTGGTCCACCTCGCCAACGGGCTCCTCGCCCAGGCCAAGGGCCGCGCCGCCGAGCACCGCCTGGAGCTGGTCTCCCAGCGCGAGCCCGGACCCGACCCGGTCTACGCCGAGTACCCGGACGAGCCCGCCGAGGCCGAGGGCGTCGCCCTGCGCATCCGGGACCTGATCGCGGCGGGCGTCCCGGCCGGCGAGATCGCCGTGCTCTACCGCATCAACGCCCAGTCCGAGGTCTACGAGCAGGCCCTCGCCGACGCCGGGGTCCCCTACCAGCTGCGCGGCGCCGAGCGCTTCTTCGAGCGCGGCGAGGTGCAGAAGGCGATCCTCGCCCTGCGCGGCGCCGCCCGCTCCGGGGGCAACGACCCGCTGCTCGACGATGTCGTCGAGCTCGGCTCCCAGGTCCGCGCCGTGCTCAGCTCCACCGGCTGGAGCGCCGAGCCGCCCGCGGGCTCCGGCGCCGTCCGCGACCAGTGGGAGTCGGTGGCCGCCCTGGTCCGGCTCGCCGAGGACTTCGCCCGCGGCCGGCCCGGGGCCACCCTGGCGGACCTGACCGTCGAGCTGGACGAGCGCAGGGCCGCCCAGCACGCCCCGACCGTCCAGGGCGTCACCCTCGCCTCGCTGCACGCCGCCAAGGGCCTGGAGTGGGACGCCGTGTTCCTGGCCGGCCTCACCGACGGCATGCTGCCGATCACGTACGCCAAGACCGACGAGCAGGTGGAGGAGGAGCGCCGGCTGCTCTACGTCGGCGTCACGCGGGCGCGGCTGCACCTGACGCTCTCCTGGGCGCTCTCCCGGGCTCCGGGCGGCCGGGCCTCCCGACGCCCCAGCCGCTTCCTGAACGGGCTGCGGCCGGGCTCTGCGGCCCCGGCAAGCCGGACGGGCGCCCCGGCCGAGAGGGCGGTCAGGGGGCGCGGCCGCCGCGGCCCGGCGCTGTGCCGGGTCTGCGGCAAGACCCTCACCGAGGCGGCCGAGCTGAAACTGATGCGCTGCGACGACTGCCCGTCCGACATGGACGAAGGACTCTACGAGCGGCTGCGGGAGTGGCGCGCGGGGCAGGCGAAGGAGCAGGGACTGCCCGCGTACTGCGTGTTCACGGACAGGACCCTCGTCGCGATCGCGGAGGCCCAGCCGTCCGAGGCGGGCGAGCTCTCGATGATCTCTGGAGTCGGCGGCCGCAAGCTCGACCGGTACGGAGCCGATGTCCTGGCCATCTGTGCAGGTCAAGAGCGCGGGGGCGCGGATGCTGACGACGCGTAGAAACTCGTCGGAAAAATAGTTTGCACATGCCCAGCGAATCCCCATAGGTTCTTAGCAACGGAAACGGTGGCTTCTCCGAAGCTCCGGATCCGTGCTGTACTTATCCGAATACGTATGGGACAGGCCCCCGGGCCCCCGTCCCCGAGACGCCGAGAGGAGGCGAGACCAGTGACCAGCTTCATCACCACCACCAAAATGACCGATCGCTCGGTCGCCGCTTCCTGCACGCTCGGCTCCTTCTCGCTCCTCCCGCTCCTGGGTACCGGTCTGTCCGCGATTTCCGCTGACAGCCGCGCCCTGCTGGCCGCGCCCTCCGCGCTCCTGGCGAGCGAGCGGAATGAGCGACCGACCCAGGCACCGGTGGCAGTACTGGAAGCCCAGGCGCATGGCGCCTATGGGTTTGCGGCCGCAGCCGGTGCCGGATCCAAGACGACGCAGACGAAGCAGCAGCACCACCTGATGTGGGCCTTCCGTGGGCTCGAACCCTGGAGTGATCCAGCCTGATCCAAGATCAGGCCGGCGCCTTCAGGGCCGCGGAACCCCACCCGGGATCCGCGGCCCTTCTGTTTGTCCCCGACCGGGGGACGACGGCACGAAGGAGCCTCGGGACTGGCAAGACCAGGTACCAGCCGCCCCCGGCCGAACCCGGCCGGAACGACTAGCCAACCAAGACGAGGAAGAAAACACCGTGCAACTCGAAGCGCACGCCCCGTCCGTACCGCAGACCCAGACGATCTCCCCGCCCGCAGTCCCGGAGGACTCCACCTTGACTCCCCTCACCGCGCTGACCGCGCTCGACGACGCCATCGAGAACCTCGGCGTACCCGTCGCCTGCCGTACCTACGACCCCGAGGTCTTCTTCGCCGAGTCCCCGGCGGACGTCGAGTACGCCAAGTCCCTGTGCGCCACCTGCCCGCTGGTCGAGGCCTGCCTCGCCGGTGCGCTCGAGCGCCGCGAGCCCTGGGGTGTCTGGGGTGGCGAGCTGTTCGTCCAGGGCGTTGTCGTAGCCCGGAAGCGGCCCCGTGGCCGTCCGCGCAAGAACCCGGTTGTCGCGGCATGACCGCCATCGGAACCATCGACCGCCCCGTGACGCACGACCCCTTGAAGCAGGCCCTCATGACCGCCCACACGACGAGCGAGCAGCCGCACGGCTCCGCCCACGCAGACTTCATCACCGCCGGCGCGATCACCTCGCGTCAGAACAGGACCCGAGAAATGCAACTCATCCCAGAAGCCCTGGCCCGTGCCCATATGGACGACCGCATGCGCGAGGCCGACGCCGATCGTCGCGCCGTGCGCCTGGTCGCCGCCCGCCGCATGCAGCGGCGAGCCGAGCGCGTCTCGCTGCGCGCCCGGCGGGCACTCGCCATGGCCGTCATGCACTGATCAGCGGCTGAACCGCCGCTGACCAGCGGCGCAGCAGCGTACGGGGGACCGGTCCGAACGGACCGGTCCCCCCGGTGCGTTGCGGACGCCTCTCCAGCCCTCGCGGGGATATCGTCTGGAGGTGGACCAGCCGAATCCCCGCCCCGCCCCGTCGGGACCCGAGGCCCAGCCCGTCGTCTGCGCGCGCTGCGGCAAGAAGGCCCCCGACGGCGCCCCGCCCACCTGGACCTGCTCGGTGGAGAACGGGACCAGACAGTACTTCTGCGTCGACTGCGCGCGAGCCAACCTCAGGGCGATCGAGGGCCGCCTCGACTCCTCCTGGTGGTGATCCCGGGCCCGCAGGTCCGCGGGCCCGCGCGCTCACCCCTCGGGCAGGAACCCCGGGAGCCAGGACTCCAGTTCGTCCCGCAGCCGTACCGTCGCGCCCAGCTGGCAGAGCACCCCGATGGTGCTCAGCGTCACCCGGTGGATCAGCAGGTACGAGGGCGGCAGATTGATCTGCCGGCCCAACTGGTGTGCGGGGGAGCGGGGATCCGCGATCCGGGCCGCCTGACCGCGCAGCCACGGCCGGGTGAAGGTGAACTCCTCAGCCTGGGCGGGCTCGATGATGGGCAGCAGATAGTCCAGCACCGCCTCCGGGTCCAGTTCGATGGACTCCCTCACGAACCCCTCGGCGCACAGGTGCCCGTAGATCCCCTCGGCATCGCCCTCCAGCGTCATCCGCAGCGAGGTGCCGATCGGCTTGGGCCAGCCGCCGGGCAGCCGGTCGACGGTGCCGAAGTCCAGCACGCCCAGCCGCATCCGGCCGTCCGCCCCCGCCAGCAGGCGGAAGTTGCCCGGGTGCGGATCGGCGTGCAGCAGTCCCGTGCGCGCGGGCCCCGAGAAGAGGAACCGGGCCAGCAGCTGCCCGGCGCGGTCGCGCTCCTCCTGGGTGCCGTCGGCTATCACCTCCGACAGCGGGGTCCCCTCCATCCACTCGGTCACCAGCACCTGGTCGCCCTGGTGCACGACGTCCGGAACGACCACGTCCTCGTCGCCCTCGAACGCGTCCGCGTGGATCCGCTGGGCCTCCGCCTCCAACTCGTAGTCCAGCTCCTCCGAAACCCGGTCGCGCAACTCCTGGATCAGAGGCTTGACGTCCATACCCGGAATCAGGGGCCCCAGCAGCCCCGCGAACCGGCCCAGTTGCTTGAGGTCCGACAGCAGCGCCTCACCGGCTCCCGGGTACTGGACCTTCACCGCGACCTGCCGGCCGTCGTGCCACACCGCCCGGTGCACCTGTCCGATCGAGGCGGCCGCGGCCGGCTTGTCCTCGAACTCCTCGAACAGGTCCCGCCAGTCGGCCCCCAGCCGGTCCGCCAGCACCTGGTGCACGGTCTGGGCGGGCAGCGGCGGGGCCGCTTCCTGGAGCTTGGTCAGCGCCGCCCGGTACGGCCCGGCGACCTCCTCGGGCAGGGCCGACTCGAAGACCGAGAGCGCCTGCCCGAACTTCATGGCACCGCCCTTCAACTCCCCGAGCGTGCGGAACAGCTGCTCGGCGGTGCGCTGCTGGAGCTCGCGCGCCACGATCTCCGCCGACTTGCCCCCGATCCGCTTCCCCAGCCCCCAGGTGACCCGGCCCGCGAAGCCGAGCGGCAGCGCGGCCAGCTTGACGGTACGGGTGACCGCCTTCCGGGGAAGATCAGACATGCGCCCCTCCAATTCCCAGACAGCTGTGCCGCAAGCGGCGGTTCAGGTTGACCCCTCGGCCAACCGCATCCTGTCATGGCGTCCCAGCCCCGCCCCGGCCGAGGCGCCCACCCCGAATACGGGGTAATCGCCCGCCGCCGGACAGTGTCCACCCTCGCGGCCCCGCACGGCCGGAGCGCTGATCGAGCCTTCACGACGCCACCGCCCCTCCGGCCGGGATCCGGGCCGCCGAGCAGGGGCAGCCGGGGTGGGGGCGCAAGGGCGTCCGCTCCCAGTGGAGGGCCGGGAGGGCGGCTTCCCAGCGGGAGGCCGTGCAGGCGGGGAGCTCCCCGTCGAGGAAGGACAGGGCGTGGGCGGCGGCCAGACCGGCCACTGCCGTGGCCAGGCCCAGGTCGCAGGCCGCGGTGGCCCGGCGGCGGTGTGCCGAGCGCCATTGGACCAGCATCCGGGGCCAGGCCGGATCCGCCTCGACCCGGTCGCGTTCCATGCAGCCCGCGCACGCCGTGGCCCCCGGCAGCACCAGCGGTCCCACCAGCCCGGTGCCCTCCAGCACCCCGGCGTACAGATGAGGGGTGCCGGCGGCGATCCAGTCGGCCGCGGTGCCCGGATCCGGGGCCCACGCCTGCAAGCCGTCCCGGGGCGCGACCACCACCAGGGACACCCCCGGCTCGGGTCCCTCGTGTTCCGCGGTCCGCGGCGGGCGCCCCGGGGCCGATGCGCGGACCAGCGCGGCCGCGGCCTCCGCCCGCAGCCGGCCCACGCCGGCCGGCCCGAGCCCGCCCGGCGCCACATCCGCCGGCTCCACCCGGCCGCCGTCGAGTACCTCGACCCGGCCCACGCCCGCCGCCGCCAGGACCCCGGCGATGACCCCGCCCACCCGGCCGCTCCCGCGCACCTGGACCCGTATGGCCCGCCGGGCCGCGATCCCCCGCAAATCGCCCCCGGGCTCGCGGTGCACCAGCGACAGCGAGCCCAGATCGGGCCCGAGCCGCTCCAGGGTCTCGGGCCGTTTGCGCACGGCCTGGGCCCGCGGGCCGCCCGCCGTGGCGTCGTCCAGCAGCCCGGCCGCCGCCAGCCGCCGGACCAGTGCGTCCACCTGCCCCTCCGGCAGCCCCACCGCCACCGCCTCGGCGCGCAGCAGCTCCATCCCCCGCGTCCCGTCGATCCGGTCGATGAGCGATCCCGTCGCCGTGTCCACCGGGCCGAGCACCACCGCATGCGCGGGCGTCACCCCGAACTGCACCGTCTGCAGATCCCGCCAGGCCCTCGCCAGCGCCGGCTTCACCTTCGGATACATGGCTTTCCCCTCCTGCGAACCCCGCCTCATTCCCGTCCTTCGCAGAGTGCCCGCCCGCCGCGCTCCGTGCGCGGATTTGTCCACAGGCGAGGCCTATTAGGCATATGAGATGGAGAAAGCGGGCGCTTCCTGTGCCCCGTGCGAACCGATCATGTTCGAACCGTGGACCGGGGGGACTTCGGCCAGGCGAGCGGGTACGGTCTTGGGCGTGTCCGCCGACCCACAGCAGCGCGCCGTCGAAGTCCGCCGGAGCGCGCGCCGCCGCAGGACCGTATCCGCCTACCGCGAGGGTGACCGTACGGTCGTCCTCATCCCTGCCCGGATGTCCGAGGCCGAGGAACAGCGCTGGGTGGGGGTCATGCTCGACAAACTGGCCGCGCAGGAGAGCAAACGCACCCTCGGGGACGAGGAACTCACCGAACGCGCCGAGCGTTTGTCCGACCAGTACCTCGGCGCCCGGGCCCGCCCCCGCTCGGTGCGCTGGGTCACCAACCAGAACACCCGCTGGGGCTCCTGCACCCCCGCCGAAGGCAGCATCCGGCTCTCCCACCGCCTCCAGGGGATGCCGGAGTACGTCGTCGACTACGTGCTGCTCCACGAGCTGGCCCACCTCCTCGTGCCCGGCCACGGCCCCCGCTTCTGGGAGCTGCTGGAGGCCTACCCGCGCACCGAGCGGGCCCGCGGCTTCCTGGAGGGAGTGGTCGCCGCCGAGCGCCTCCCCAAGGTCCCCGCGGCCCGCGAGGAGTGACCCGCCCGCGCACCCGGGCGGCCCACGTCTCGATATGTACCGGGTCGGTACCGACTTGGCCGGATGTCGGCGGATGCGGCTAGCCTGAGCGGCACGCAATTCACTGTCGGGATGGGGGACGGTCGTTACGTATGGCCAGGGAATTCCAACGCGGTCACAAGGCCAGGATCAGCGATCTGACGGCAGGCACGGATCTGTACGTGGGCGTGCAGATCGCCGGGCCGGGACTCGCCTTCGACATCAGCTGCTTCGGCCTTGACGCCAACGAGCAGCTGTCGGACGACCGGTACTTCGTCTTCTACAACCAGCCGAAGTCGCCGGAGGAGTCGATCCAGCAGCTCGGCGCGCAGGCCGGCGACACCGAGTCCTTCCGGGTGACGCTGGACCGCGTCCCGGCGAGCATCCACAAGCTGTCCTTCACCGCCACGATCGACGGCGCCGGACAGATGTCGCAGATCGGACCGGGCTACATCCGGATCGTGGCCGGCGGCGAGGAAGTCGTCCGGTACTCCTTCACGGGCGCGGAGTTCAGCACCGAGCGCGCGGTCATGCTCGGCGACTTCTACCTCAAGGACGTGTGGCGCTTCGCCGCCGTGGGCCAGGGCTTCGACGGCGGGCTCGCCGCGCTGCTGAAGAACTTCGGCGGCGAGGTCGCCGAGGAGGACGAGCAGCAGGCCCCGCAGCAGCCGCAGGCCCCCGCCCCGGCCCAGGCCGGCGCCACGCCGGGATTCGCCCCGCCGCCGCAGGCCGCCGCCCCGGCGCCGTCGTTCGGCGCCCCGGTCCAGGCCCCGCAGGCCCCCCAGGCCCCGTACGGCCCGCAGCCCGCGCACGCGCCCGCCCCGGCAC